>NZ_WWJY01001139.1 GCF_009865405.1 Streptomyces sp. SID3212
AGCCGTTCCCCGCCGCCGCCCCTCCGGCGGCTGCCGAGGCGCCCGGCGCCCAGCCGCCCGCCGCGGATCCGCCTCCCGAGGCGCAGGCCCCCGGTCCCGCCGCCGTCTCCGTGGAGGACCTGAACGCGTCACCCGACGCGATCCTCATCCGCCGGACCCTGGGCGAGATCGGTCCGGTCGCCGATCAGGTGACCTCGTACTTCTACGCGCTGCTCTTCGTCCGCCACCCCGACCTGCGCAGCCTGTTCCCGGTCGCCATGGACGCCCAGCGCGACCGGCTCCTCAAGGCGCTGCTGACGGCGGCCGAGCACATGGATTCGCCGGCCGTCCTCACCGACTACCTGCGCCAGCTGGGCCGTGGTCACCGCAAGTACGGCACGCGGGCCACGCATTACCCGGCCGTCGGTGAGGCGCTGATCGGCGCGCTGACGCGGTACGCCACGAACACGTGGGACGAGGAGACCGAGGGCGCCTGGGTACGGACGTACACGACGATCTCGCAGATCATGATCGACGCGGCGGCGGAGAACGAGCAGCACGCGCCGGCCTGGTGGCAGGCCGAGGTGGTGTCGCACGAGCTGCGGACCTCGGACATCGCCGTGGTCACGGTCCGGCCCGACCAGCCGTACCCCTTCCTGGCCGGGCAGTACACGAGCCTGGAGACCCCGTGGTGGCCGCGCGTGTGGCGGCACTACTCGTTCGCCTCCGCGCCGCGCCCGGACGGTCTGCTGGCGTTCCACGTGAAGGCGGTGCCGGCGGGCTGGGTCTCCAACGCGCTGGTGCACCGGGCGGTTCCGGGTGATGTCCTGCGGCTCGGGCCGCCGGCCGGGTCGATGACGGTCGACCACAGCACGGACAACGGTCTGCTCTGCCTGGGCGGAGGGACCGGGATCGCGCCGATCAAGGCGCTGGTCGAGGATGTGGCCGAGCGCGGGCACCGGCGCCCGGTCGAGGTGTTCTACGGCGCGCGCCACGACCAGGACCTGTACGACATCGACACGATGCTGCGGCTCCAGCAGGTGCATCCGTGGTTGTCGGTGCGGCCGGTGATCTCCGAGGGGCCGAGTCTGGGTCTGACGGGCCGGCTTCCGGAGGCGGTACGGGACTCGGGGCCGTGGCACGAGTACGACGGGTATCTGTCGGGGCCGCCGGGGATGATCCGCAGCGGTGTGGACGCGCTGCGGGGGGTCGGCATTCCTGTCGAGCGGATCCGTCACGACTCGCTGGAGGAACTGGTGGCGGCGGCCACCTGAGCGAACGGCGGCGGCCACCCGGGCGCACAGCCGGGGCCGGGCCGCCGTGCGGACGGCCGGGGCCGGGCCGCCGTGCGGACGGCGGGGACCGGGACGCCGTGCGATCAGCCGGGGCCGGGGCGCTCGCGGTCAGCCGAGGTCGGGGGCGTGCATCGCGCGCACGCCCTCGATGTTGCCGTCCAGGTAGTGCCGCAGCGACAGCGGTACGAGGTGGACGGCGGCGATGCCGACGCGGCTGAACGGCACCCGGACGATCTCGTACTCCCCGCACGGCTCGTCGATCTCGGGTCCGTGCCGGCGGGTGGGGTCCATCGACTCGAGGCGGCAGACGAAGAAGTGCTGCACCTTGACGCCGGTGATCCCGCCGTCGGCGATGTGTTCCACGGTGTCGACGAAGCAGGGGACGATGTCGATGATCTTGGCGCCGAGTTCTTCGTCCACCTCGCGGTGGAGGGCCTCGACGACGGTGGTGTCGGTCGTTTCGACGCCCCCGCCCGGGGTGATCCAGTAGGGGTCCATCCCCGGCTTGGTGCGTTTGATGAGGATGAGGTCGTCGCCGTCGAGCAGGATGGCGCGTGAGGTGCGCTTGACCACGGGCCGTTGGGTCATGGGAAGAGGTTCGCCCGTGATTCCGGTTCCGAAACGCTCCGGCGGCCCGCAGGTCACCAGTCCACCGCGGCGCGCAGCAGCCACTCGTGGGCCCGTGCGACCCGGGGCAGGGTGAGGGTGCCGGTGCGTACGGCCAGGAAGTAGGTACGCAGCGGGGGTACGGGCGGGTCGAGGAGGGCGACGACTTCGCCGCGTTCGAGGGCGTTCTGGCAGAGGTAGCGGGGCAGGACGGCCAGTCCGGCGCCGGCGGCGGCGCATTCGAGGACGGCGCGCAGGTCGGGTGCGATGACGGCCGCGGTGGCGGCGGGCCGGGTGTCGAAGACGGCCGTCCAGTAGCGGGAGACGAGCGGCAGGGATTCGTGGACCTCGACGACGGGGAGCTGTTCGAGGACGACGTGGCCTTCGCGCAGGACGGAGTGGCCGAGCCGGGCTGCCCAGCGGGGGGAGGCGACGAGGACGTGTTCCTCGTCGCAGAGCGGAGTCGCGGTGAGCAGTCCACCGCGCGGGCGCGCGGTGGTGATGGCCAGATCATGATGTCCGGCGGCGAGTCCTTCGAGGTTTTCCTCGGCGTTGGCGAAGAACGAGGTGCGCAGGGAGAGGCCCTGGGCGATGAGCGGGGTGAGGGCGGGGAGGGCGCGCTGGGCGGTGAATTCGGGGGGTCCGGCGAGGTGGAGGGTCCGTACGCCTGATTCCTCGGCGAGCCCGGTCTCGGCGATCTCGATGAGGGCGTCGAGGTGGGGTGCGGCCCGGTGGGCGAGTTCGTCGCCGATGGTGGTGGGGGTGACGCCGCGGGCCTGGCGCAGGAAGAGCGGGCGGCCCAGTTGGCGTTCGAGGGTTCTTATCTGTCCGGTGACGGCGGGCTGGGAGAGGCCGAGGAGGGCGGCGGCGCGGGTGAAGGAGCCGGCGCGGTGGACGGTGACGAAGGTGCGCAGCAGGGCCAGGTCCATGTCCCGTACTCCCATCCCGGCCCCGTTCGTTCCCTGGTCGTCCCTGGTCGTTCTCGATCGTCCCTGGTCGTTCGTCCCTGGTCCTGTGTCCGCCGTGTCCCACTATAAATATGTCGATAGGCGGCTGTCGCTACTGTGATTGGACACTGACGCAGAGTCAACTAGCCTTGTGCGCGTGGTTCTCCGCGCGTGGAACCCGGGACGGTCCGAGCCACGAGGGGGGAGGCTCGGACCGTCCGACGCGCGGGGCGCCCGGGTTACGGGGTGGTGCGGCGGCCGGCTTCGTCCAGGGCGCGCAGGACGTCCGCGACGAGGTCCTCGGGGTCCTCGGCGCCGACGGAGAAGCGGACGAAGCCTTCGGGCACGGCGTCGCCGCCCCAGCGTCCGCGCCGCTCCGCGGTGGACCGTACGCCGCCGAAGCTGGTCGCGTCGTCGACGAGCCGCAGTGCGCCGAGGAAGCGCTCGGCGTGGTCCCGGTCCGGGAGGACGAACGAGACGACGGAGCCGTACCGCCGCATCTGGCCGGAGGCGACGGGGTGCGAGGGGTCGCCGGGGAGGCCGGGGTAGCGCAGCGCGGTGACGTCGTCGCGGGTGCTCAGGGTCTCGGCGAGGGTGAGGGCGGTGGCGCACTGCCGGTCGACGCGGAGCTGGAGGGTGGCGAGCGAGCGGTGGGCGAGCCAGGCCTCCATGGGGCCGGGGATCGCTCCGACGACCTTGCGCCAGCGCCGTACGCCCGCCGCGAGTTCGGGGTTCGCGGTGGTCACGTGGCCGAGGAGGATGTCGCCGTGGCCGGTCATGCCCTTGGTGTCGCTGGCGACGGAGAAGTCGGCGCCCAGTTCGAGGGGGCGCTGGCCGAGCGGGGTGGCGAGGGTGTTGTCGACGGCGACGAGGGCGCCCGCGGCGTGGGCCTCCTTGACGAGGCGGCGGATGTCGCAGACGTCGAGTCCGGGGTTTGAGGGGGTCTCGATCCACAGGAGGCGGGCCCCGGCGAGGACGCCGAGCTGGGCGTCGCCGCCGGTGGGGGCGGTCCGTACTTCGATGCCGTACGCCTCCAGGCGTTCCCGCAGCAGGGGCAGCGCCTGGTAGCCGTCGTCGGGCAGGACGACGGCGTCGCCGGCCCGCAGCTGGGAGAAGATCACCGAGGAGATCGCGGCCATTCCGGAGGCGAAGACGAGGGTTTCGACGGTCTGTCCGGGGGCTTCGAGTTCGCTGATGGCGCGTTCGAGGTGGGTCCAGGTCGGGTTCTCGTCGCGGCCGTAGGTGTAGGGCCCGGTGGGTTCGCCGGGGAGGTGGAAGTGGGCGGCGAAGACCGGTCCGGGGAGGGTCGGTTCGTACTTGACGGGGTCGGGCAGCCCGGCCCGTACGGCGCGGGTGCCGTCACCGACGCTCCGTGTGCCGTCACCGAAGGCCCCCGTGCCGTCACCGGCGGTCCCTGTGCCTGCGCCGACGGTCCGTATGCCGTCCCCCACCGCGTTGCCGCCGTCGGTCGTTCTGTCCCCCGTGGTGCTGTCCTTGCCGGTCATGCCGCCTCCTCCACTGCTGTACGTACGGTGCTGAGCAGGCCCTCGCTCGCGGCCTCCACGCTCTCCAGGCATTCCTCGAAGCCTGCCAGATCCCCGTAGTACGGGTCGGCCACGTCGAGATCGCCGGACGGTGGTACGGCGGGGTCGTATGCGCGCAGTAGCCGTACCTTCGCGGCGTCCGCGGGGGTCGGTGCCAGGCGCCGCAGGTCCCGCAGGTGTCCGGCGTCGAGGGCGATCACGAGGTCGAGGTGCGCGAACCAGGATGCCCGGAACCGGCGGGCGGTGTGGGCGCTGTCGTATCCGTGCGCTTCGAGGACGGCGGCGGCGCGCGGGTCGACGCCGTCGCCTTCGTGCCAGCCGCCGGTGCCGGCGCTGTCCACCTCGACGAGGGTGTCCAGTCCCGCTTCGGTGAGGCGGGCGCGGAAGACGGCCGCGGCGATGGGTGAGCGGCAGATGTTCCTGGTGCAGACGAAGCACACGCGGTACGGGGACGTCATCGGGGTCAGTCCTCGTCGTCGGGGAGCGCGACGTTGAGCGCCCACGAGACGACGGAGATGATCAGTCCGCCCAGGACGGCCGTCCAGAAGCCGTCCACGTGGAAGTCCAGGGTCAGCTTGTCGGCGAGCCAGGACGTCAGGAGCAGCATGAGGGCGTTGATCACCAGGGTTATGAGCCCGAGGGTGAGGATGAACAGCGGCAGTGTGAGCAGCTTCACCAACGGCTTGACGATCACGTTGACCAGGCCGAAGAGCAGGGCGACGAGCACCAGGGACAAGGCGTTCCCGGCGGTGCCGCCGCCGGTCAGGGTGATGTCGTGGATCAGCCAGATGGCGACCGCCAGTGCCCCCGCGTTGGCGATCGTCTTGACTACGAAATTCTTCATGGTGTGATCGTGGCATGAAGGCATTTCGACTTGATGAGCTGGAGGCGGAGCGCGCCGCCAACGACGGGGCGTATCTGCAGTTCGTGCGGGAACGCAACATGTCCGTGGGGTTGTACGCGCTGGACGCCGGGGAGACGGACCCGCAGCGGCCGCACAGTCAGGACGAGGTGTACTTCGTCGTGAGCGGCCGGGCGTCGATCACGGTGGGGATGGAGACGACGCAGGTCGGCCGGGGCAGTGTGGTGTACGTGCCGGCGGGGGTGGCGCACAAGTTCCACCACATCACGGAGGATCTGCGGGTGATGGTGGTCTTCTCGCCGCCGGAGGGCTGACCGGGCCGTTTCCCGGAGTTCCCGGGGCGGGCCGCCTCCGCGTGACCACTCCCCGGGGCGCTGGACCCTCAGGGCGGGCTCAGGGTCGGATCAGGGGAGAGCGGGGGCCGCGGGCCCTCCGCCGGCGCCGTCGCCGATCTAGCATCGGGGATGTCGGGTCGATACGTCAGGTGTCGATGTGCGAGGTACTGGGCGAAGCGAGGTAGGGCGATGGCCGTGCGGGAGATATTCACGGGGATGCCGTGGTGGGTGAAGTGGATCGCGGTGCCCGTGATCGCCATCGTCGTGTTCGGCGGGCTGATCGCCACGGTGGTCGGCATTCTGATCTCGCTGCTGTTCAAGCTGCTGCTCTTCGTCGCGATCGTCGGCGGACTGGTCTACGTCGTACGCAAGTTCCTGTCGTCCTCGTCGTCGTCGCGCGACGGCTGGTAGGACCCGGGTCGGTGGTCCGTGCGGGCGTTAGCCCGCGCGGGGGAAAGGTGAACGGGAAACCACCCCGGGGCGTGGCCTGCCCCTAGAGTGACAACCCTCTGCCGCGCCCTCGGAAAGCGCCGTGGGAGATCGTCCTGGCCTGCGGTTCATACGATCCTTCCGGGCGGGGCCTCAGGATTCCCTCGGGGGTGACCTCATGGCCACAGCTGCCACCGCTCCACGTACCCCGGCGCCCACCCTCATCGGGTCGGTCCGGCGGGCGCTGAGACTGCTGGAGGCGGCGGCCTCCCACCCCGGTGGCGCCCCCGCCAAACAGCTGGCCCGTGAGGCGGGGCTTCCGCTGCCCACCGCGTACCACCTGCTGCGCACGCTCACGCACGAGGGTTATCTCCGGCGCGAGAGCGGGGTGTTCGTCCTCGGTGACGCCGCGCAGCGGCTGGTGCGTGGCGAGGGAGTGCAGAATCGTCGCGGCAAGATCACGGACGCGCTCGGGCGCTGGCGGGACACGATCGGTGTGCCCGTGTATTTCGCGGTCTACCACGAGGGTGAGATCGACCTCGTGGCCGTGGCGGACAGCCCGGCGCGCCCGGCGGTCGACGAGTGGGCCGACTTCCGCGAGACGGGCCATGCCCACGCGATCGGCCTGTGCCTGCTGAGCCAGCTCGACGACGCGTCGCGCGACGATCACCTCGACCGCCATCCGGTGAGCCCGCTCACGCCCCATTCCGTACGGGACCGGGTCGCCCTGCTGGAGCGCCTGGGGTCACTGGGGCGGACGGAGCCGGTGGTGGAACGCCAGGAGTACGCGGTCGGCACGGTCTGTGCCGCCGTGCCCATCACCGCCGGAACCACGGCCGCCGCGTTGGCCATTTCCGTACCTTGCCATCGGGAGGATCAGCTCCTTCCCGCAGTGGATCGGTTACGGAGAGAGATCGGATTTCTGCTGACCTCGGTCGACTTCTCTATCAGTATCTGAAAAATTACTCCTTGTGATCTGCGGGCCCTTACAGGACGATGGCGTCGAGAGGGTCAGGGATCATTCCCAGCCACAGCTTCATCTACTCCGGAGTACATGATGCGCGAGTCGGTCCAGGCCGAGGTTCTGATGAGTTTCCTCGTTTCAGAGGAGCTCTCGTTCCGTATCCCGGTGGAACTGCACTACGAGATGGGGGATCCGTACGCGGTGCGGATGACCTTCCATCTGCCCGGCGACGCGCCCGTGACCTGGACCTTCGGCCGTGAGCTGCTGCTGGACGGCATCAACACGCCCAGTGGTGACGGTGACGTGCACATCTCGCCGACGGAGCCCGAGGATCTGTCGGACGTCCACATCCGGCTCCAGGTCGGGGAGGACCACGCGCTGTTCCGGGTGAGCGCGGCTCCGGTCGTGGCCTTCCTGGACCGTACGGACCGGCTGGTCCCGCTGGGCCAGGAGCGCACGCTCGGTGATTTCGAGGGGAACCTGGAGGAGGCGCTCGGCCGCATCCTGGCGGAGGAGAACGCGGGCTGACCCGGTCACCCCTCACGCGGTCACCCCTCACGCGGTCACCTCCTCACCCGGGCACCGCTCACACCGCCATTTCCTCACCCCGGCCGGCGCCGTCACTTCCTGCGGCGGCGGCCCCTGCTGCCGTGCGGGCGCACCGGCAGGACCTGTCCCGGCGTGCCCTGTCCCGGCACCGTGGGTACGGTCTCCCGCCCCGCTGCCCCCGACCGGTCCGCGGAGACCACCAGCGCCGCGAGGGCGGTGGTCACCGGCACGGAAGCGACCAGGCCGATCGATCCGACCAGGGTCCGTACGATCTCCTCCGCCACCAGCTCGCTGTTGGCGACCGTTCCCACCCCCGACTGCGCGATGGAGAAGAGCAGCAGCAGTGGCAGCGCGGCGCCCGCGTACGCCAGGACGAGCGTGTTGACCACGGACGCGATGTGGTCGCGGCCGATGCGGATGCCCGCCCGGTAGAGGGCGCGCGGGCCCATCGACGGGTCCGCGGCGTGCAGTTCCCAGACCGCCGAGGTCTGGGTCACCGTCACGTCGTCGAGGACACCGAGCGACCCGATGATCACGCCGGCCAGCAGCAGACCGCTCATGTCGATGTGCGGATACAGCCCGTGGATCAGACCGGTGCTGTCGTCGGTGTTGCCGGTCAGGCTCGCCCAGCCGATGAAGATCGAGCCCAGCAGCCCGATCAGCATCAGGGAGACCAGCGTGCCGATGACGGCGACCGAGGTTCTCGCGGTCAGCCCGTGGCACATGTAGAGCGCGATGAGCATGATCGCGCTGGCCCCGACCACCGCGACGACCAGCGGGTTCGAGCCTTGCAGCACCGCGGGCAGGATGAAGAGCGTCAGCACCCCGAAGGAGACCGCGAGGGCGATCAGCGCCATGAGCCCGCGCAGCCGCCCCACCACGACCACCGCGAGGGCGAAGATCCCGGCGAGCAGGGCCATCGGGAGGTGGCGGTCGACATCGGTGACCGAGTACTGGAGATCGTGGGGTGCGTCGGGCGCGTACGCCAGCACGACGCCCTGTTTCACGTGAAACTGCCGCGGCGCGTCCGGCTGGACGACCTCGACGAACGTGCGCCCCTTCTCCTTGCCGCTGGTGACCTCGACCGTGGCCTTCTTGCACTCCCCGGTCTCCGCCTGCGCGGCCTCCCGCCCCTCGGGTGTCGAGGTGTCGCCGGTCGCCGGGACCTGGGAGGCGTTCACGTCCTTGCAGTCGACCGCTACGAGCTTCACCACCCGGCCCTGCTCGGTCTGCCGGTCGAAGCCGACCCCCGAGCGCTCATGGGCGGGCGCGCCGCCGGGCCACAGGACGACCAGACCCACGACCACGGCCGCGGCGAACGGGATCAGCACCGCCGCGATGACCTTGCGGAGGTGCTGGGAGACCGGCTCGGCGGGCCCATGGCTGTGCGTGTGGCCGTGCGTTTCGTGGCTCTGCTGGGGTGAGGTCACCCCCCGATCATCGCAAGAAGCGAGAGGCCCTCTGTTCAGCACGCCGGTCGTGGGGCTAGCGTGGACACACCTTTGCACACGCGGGAGCTCGGAGCACCGGGCTGAGAGGGCGTTGACGTGGAGTCCCGGGGACCTTCCCCCCGGACTCCTGCCGCTGCGCCGACCGCCGAACCTGTTACCGGGTAATGCCGGCGTAGGGAGTAGGTCTCATGACCGTTCAGGACGCACACACGCCTGCCTCGGAATCGGATTCCCCGGGCGAATCGGGGAATCCGGGCGGGGCCGTGGATCAGAACGGGGCCGAGAGGTCCATCGGCTGGCACAAGGGATACGTCCAGGGCTCGCGCCCCGACCTCCAGGTGCCCGTACGTCAGGTGCATCTCACCAACGGCAAGGACGTGACGCTGTACGACACGTCCGGGCCGTACACCGACCCCACGATCGAGACGGATGTCCGCCGGGGGCTCGCCCCGCTGCGGGAGAACTGGATCATCGGGCGCGGTGACACCGAGGAGTACGCGGGCCGTCCGGTCCGCCCCGAGGACGACGGGCTCAAGCACACCTCGCCGCGCGGGGGGCTGCGGAACCTCGACGCGGTGTTCCCGGGCCGGCCGCGCCAGCCCCGGCGGGGCCGGGACGGGCAGGCGGTGACGCAGCTCGCGTACGCACGCCGCGGCGACATCACCCCGGAGATGGAGTACGTCGCGATCCGGGAGAACGTCGCGCCCGAGGTCGTCCGTGACGAGATCGCCGCGGGCCGGGCCGTACTGCCGGCGAACGTCAACCACCCGGAGATCGAGCCGATGATCATCGGCAAGCGGTTCCTGGTGAAGGTCAACGCCAACATCGGCAACTCCGCGGTCACCTCCTCCATCGAGGAGGAGGTGGACAAGATGACGTGGGCCACGAAGTGGGGCGCGGACACGGTCATGGACCTCTCGACCGGCCGCAACATCCACACCACCCGGGAGTGGGTGCTGCGCAACTCCCCCGTCCCCATCGGCACCGTGCCGCTCTACCAGGCGCTGGAGAAGGTCGACGGCAAGGCCGAGGAGCTGACCTGGGACATCTACAAGGACACGGTCATCGAGCAGGCCGAGCAGGGCGTCGACTACATGACGGTCCACGCGGGGGTGCTGCTGCGGTACGTGCCGCTGACCGCCCGCCGCAAGACCGGCATCGTCTCGCGCGGCGGCTCGATCATGGCGGCGTGGTGCCTGGCGCACCACAAGGAGTCGTTCCTGTACGAGAACTTCGAGGAGCTCTGCGACATCCTCGCCGCGTACGACGTGACGTACTCCCTCGGTGACGGCCTGCGGCCCGGGTCCATCGCGGACGCCAACGACGAGGCGCAGTTCGCCGAGCTGCGGACGCTGGGCGAGCTGAACACGATCGCCAAGCGGCATCACGTACAGACCATGATCGAGGGCCCCGGGCACGTCCCGATGCACAAGATCAAGGAGAACATCGACCTCCAGCAGGAGATCTGCGAGGAGGCCCCGTTCTACACGCTCGGCCCGCTGACGACCGATGTGGCGCCGGCGTACGACCACATCACCTCGGGCATCGGCGCGGCGATGATCGCCTGGTGGGGCACGGCGATGCTCTGCTACGTGACGCCCAAGGAGCACCTGGGGCTGCCGGACCGCGACGACGTGAAGACGGGTGTGATCACCTACAAGATCGCGGCGCACGCGGCGGACCTCGCCAAGGGGCACGCGGGGGCGCAGGAGTGGGACGACGCGCTGTCGGACGCCCGCTTCGAGTTCCGGTGGGAGGACCAGTTCAACCTGGCCCTCGACCCGGACACGGCGCGCGCGTTCCACGACGAGACGCTGCCGGCCGAGCCGGCGAAGACCGCGCACTTCTGCTCGATGTGCGGGCCGAAGTTCTGCTCGATGAAGATCTCGCAGGACATCAGGCGCCGGCACGGCGGTGACCTGGCGTCCGAGGAGATCGAGGCGGGCATGGCGGAGAAGTCGAAGGAGTTCGCGGCGTCCGGCAACCGGGTGTATCTGCCGCTGGCCGACTGATCCCGTGACACGTGGGCGGGGGGACTCGGGCTCCGGCCGGGGTCCTCGCCGCCCACCGTCGCGGGACGGGCGGGACGGGTCGCGGCTATTCGGGCTGGTGTTCCGGGCCGCCGAAGTCGGGGCTGGTGAAGTCCGGGCTGCTGAACGTGGGGCGCTGGTGGGCCGCTGAGCCTTCGTCAGGGCTGGAGAAGCCGGGGTGGCTGTAGCCGATCTTGGGCAGGTGGCCCACCGTACGGGGCGGTCCCGGCGCGGCCCGGCCCGCGCTCGGGTCGGCGAGGGCCCTGCGCAGGAAGGGCAGGATGCCGCGCTCCAGGAGGGCGTGGCGCCAGGCCTCCCTGGCCCGAGCGACCTCGTCCGGCAGTTCCTCGCCGGACTCCTCCGGGGCCGGGACCTCGGTGTCCCTGTTGCGTACGGCCGTGACGACCAGGCCGACCGCCGCGCCCAGGAACCCGATCACGGTGACCGCGCCGAAGAACCAGCCCACCGCGAGGAGGGAATCGGCGAAGGCGGGCGCCGGGGTCAGTGCCTTGAGGAGGTAGCCGACGAGCAGGAAGATCAGCGCGGCGGTGCCGCCGAGGACGGGGACGAGGACGGTGACGACCGCCGCGAACCCCGCGCCCGCGGTGTGGTCCTCCTCGGCCGTGGCCGGCTCTCTGACCGAGCTGTGCAGGGCCGGGGAGGCGACCGGGGAGCGGAACTCCTCGCGCATCTTGGCGTAGTGCTCGTACTCGGCGGACGCGGCGGTGGCTATCTGTGTGGTGGCGTTGAGGGCCATCGTGCGCAACTGCTCGGCGTTCAGCCGCCGGCCCACGTCGGCCAGATCCGGGCGGTCGTGCGCGTTGCGCAGTGCGTCGTCGAGGATCCGCTCGAAATCCGCGCGATCCTCGCTCAGCAGGTGCGGAGCGCTGT
Organism: Streptomyces sp. SID3212; assembly: GCF_009865405.1. Taxonomy (GTDB): domain Bacteria; phylum Actinomycetota; class Actinomycetes; order Streptomycetales; family Streptomycetaceae; genus Streptomyces. The sequence continues at coordinate 11,883 of NZ_WWJY01001139.1, forward strand.
TCATGTGCATCCCCCGATGCTCCGTAGGGCCGATTCGCCCGCGTGAACGGGCGGTTGGCAGAAACGGAAGGAGAGCCTGCTACGGATAAGCCGATGGTAGAGCTGTTTTGCCGCGGGGTGACAGGGGGTTTCCGGAAAACACCGGATCCCTGTCGATTCAGTTGTGCGGGCGAAACTGTTCAGTCGGCCAGCGGAAGCCGTACGACCAGCAGTTTCCCCGCCATGGTCACTCCGCCGTCCATGGCGATGGCCAGGCCGTCGGCGTACACGTGGGGCCCCTCCACCCCGGGGCCGCCGCCCTCGCCGTCCTGGGCGTCCTCGGTGCCGACCTCGCCCAGGAGGTAGGGAATGGGGCTGTGACCATGGACGATGCGGGTGCCGCCGTACGTGGCGAGGAGTTCCTGGACGGCCTCGGGGCCGCCCTCGTCACGGAACGCGAAGCGTTTGGTGAGCTTGCGGAACACGTCCCAGCATTCGTCCGCGTCGTTGCGGGTGAGGATCTGGTGGACGGTGTCGTTGACGTCGTCGATGGAGGAGCCGTAATCGAGGTAGGCCGTCGTGTCGGAGTGCATCAGCAGATGCCCGTCCTCCTCGACCACCGCGTCGAGCCGTGACATCCACTGGAGATGGACGTCCTGGAGGCGCTCCATGTCGTTCTTCTGACCGCCGTTGAGGAGCCAGGCGGCCTGGAAGGTGGCCGTGCCCGCGCCGGAGTTGACGGGGGTGTCGCCGAACCGCTTGGCGCCCAGGAGCAGCAGTTCGTGATTGCCCATCAGGGCCTTGCAGTAGCCGCCCGCCGCCGCCGCCTCGGCGGAGAGCCGCATCACGAGGTCGATGACACCGATGCCGTCGGGGCCGCGGTCGGTGAAGTCGCCGAGGAACCAGAGCCGGGCGTTGCCGGCCGACCAGTTGCCGGCGGAGTCGATGAGGCCCTGTTCGCCGAGGGCGTGCAGGAGTTCGTCCAGGTAGCCGTGTACGTCGCCGACGACGTAGAGCGGGCCGGGTCCGCCCTGCGCGGGGAGGCCGTCGGGCGCCAGGTTCAGCTGGACGGTCACCCCCTCCGGGCCGATGACCGGGAGGTCCCGCTCGGTGGGTGTGTAGCCCTCCGGGACCTCGTCGGCGGGGATCGCGTTGCCGGGATGCCCGGACAGGTGCGCGGCCTCGTGGCCGTACCCCTGCCGCCCGGATTGTTCGGGATGCGCCGGTTGCCCGGACTGCACGGGAACCTGCGCGTACGGCGGTACGCGGAAGTCGCGCAACGTCGCCGTCCGCACCGCGGGTCCCTGACCGGCCCCCTGTGTCATCGACCCCTCCACCACCGTCGCGCCGCCGTACACCTCTCGGGCTCGCCCTCTCCGGTGGGCGTGTGCCCACCGGAGGTCAGGAAAGGTCCATGGTGTCGTGCGCCCATCATAGGAATCCCGCTCCTCCTGTGTGACGCACCAGGGGTGGTGAATCCGTTTCCACCTCAGGTTCGCCGGAGGTTTTCACGCCGATCACCCCAAATGTGAAAGGTCCGATCCTTCGGCGGGGGTACGGGCGGGGGTACGGAAGGGACCGCCCGGCCCCGGCGGCGCTCCGTCAGTCCCCCGCCGGGGACCTGGGGGCGCTGACCGTGGTGCGGGGCGGGCGGCGCTGGGACGAGGTCCTGACGACCAGCTCGGTCGGTATCACCTGCTCGATCGGCGCGCCGGTGTTGATCCCTTCGATGGCGTCGATGAGGAGCTGGATGACGGCCGTGCCGATCCGGCGCGGTTTGAGCGAGAGGGTCGTGATGGGCGGTTCCGTCGTCGCGTACACGGTGGACTCGCTGCAACACACCAGCAGCAGGTCCTCGGGGACGCGCAGCCCGTACCGCCGGGCGGCGGCGAGCAGATCGGTGCCGTTGGGGTCGAAGAGGCCGTAGACGGCGTCCGGGCGGTCCGGGCGGGCGAGGAGCCGGTCGGCGGCCACGGCCCCCGCGCACGGGTCGTGGGCCGGGTAGGACTCGTAGACGGGGTCCTGGCCGACCCGCTCGCACCAGCTCAGGTACGCGGAGGTGGAGAGGCGGGTGTAGGTGTCGGTGGTGGTGCCGGTGAGCAGGCCGATCCGGCGGGCGCCCGCGTCGGCGAGGTGGTCGAGCAGGTCGAGGACGGCCGCCTCGTGGTCGTTGTCGACCCAGGCGGTGACGGGGAGGGTGCCCGCGGGCCGGCCGTCGGAGACGACGGGCAGGCCCTGGCGTACGAGTTCGGTGACGACCGGATCATGGTCGGAGGGGTCGATGACCACGGTGCCGTCGAGGGCGACGTTCGCCCAGACGTCGTGGCGTGAGGTGGCGGGGAGGATGACGAGGGCGTAGCCCCGGGCCAGCGCGGCGGAGGTGGCCGCTCTGGCCATCTCGGCGAAGTAGGCGAATTCGGTGAAGGTGAAAGGTTCATCCCCGTACGTCGTCACGGTCAGGCCGATGAGGCCCGATTTGCCGGTACGGAGGGTTCTGGCGGCGGCGGAAGGACGGTAGCCGAGGCGCTCGGCGACCTCTCGGACGTGGCTTCTCGTGGCGTCGGGTAAGCGACCCTTGCCGTTGAGCGCGTCCGAGACAGTCGTGATGGAGACACCGGCTGCGGCTGCGACGTCCCGGATGCCCGCCCGACCCTGCCGGTTTCCCCGGCGGGTTGTGTCCGTCCGGCTCACCTGGTGTTTCCCTGCTGCTGTCATGGCCAGCCGATATTAGGGCGCGGGCGGGCGGTTGGGCCGGTCGCATATGCACCCCTCAGCAGGCACGTTTCTGCATGGTCAAAAGCGCCCAACGTCCTTCGATGAAGTGGGGTTTGTCCGTCTCGGCTGTGGTCTGGCATGCATCGGACGGCATGTGCCTGTCGAAAGGTCCATGTTTCGAAGTTGTCTCAACTCACCTCTACGGGGGATGCGCGCCACGGCGCGGACCACGGGCGCGCGCCTGGGAGAAGTGCGCCCCCCCGCTCGACGGCCTCCCGGGTGACCTCCGTCACCGAGGTCGACGTCCTCCCGAGTGGCCCACGTTGCCGAGCTCTTCGCAGGGGCCCTGAATCCTCCTATGGTGAGCAGTATTGAAAAACGCGACACCCCTGACGCGACACCCGTGAACGGCCGAGGAGGACCTGCGGTGAGCAAGACGAGCCCTGCGGTGGGCGGCGGTACGGGGCCCAGGCTCCGTGCCGAGCTGGACGGCATCCCGACGTACAAGCCGGGCAGGCCCGCCGCGGCCGGTGGCCCCGCCGCGTTCAAGCTGTCCTCCAACGAGAACCCGTACCCGCCGCTGCCCGGCGTGATGGAGCGGGTGATCGCCACCGCCGGGATCTTCCACCGCTACCCCGACCTGTCGTGCGCCGGCCTGACCGAGGAGCTGGCCGGCCGCTTCGACGTGCCCCTGGAGCACGTGGCGACGGGCACGGGCTCGGTGGGCGTGGCCCAGCAGTTGGTCCAGGCCACCGCCGGCCCCGGGGACGAGGTCATCTACGCCTGGCGCTCCTTCGAGGCGTACCCGATCATCACCCAGATCTCGGGTGCGGCCTCGGTGAAGGTGCCGCTGACCGGCGCCGAGGCGCACGATCTGGACGCGATGGCCGACGCGGTCACCGACCGGACGCGGCTGATCTTCGTCTGCAACCCCAACAACCCGACCGGCACGGTGGTGCGCAGGGCCGAGCTGGAACGGTTCCTCGACCGGGTGCCCGGTGACGTCCTGGTGGTGCTGGACGAGGCGTACCGCGAGTTCATCCGCGACGCCGAGGTGCCCGACGGGACGGACCTGTACCGCGAGCGCCCGAACGTGGCCGTGCTGCGCACCTTCTCCAAGGCGTACGGGCTGGCCGGTCTGCGGGTCGGTTTCGCGATAGCTCACGAGCCGGTGGCGGCCGCGCTGCGCAAGACCGCCGTGCCCTTCGGGGTGAGCCAGATCGCGCAGGACGCGGCGGTCGCGTCGCTGCGCGCCGAGACCCAGCTGTTGGAGCGGGTCGAGGCGCTGGTCACCGAGCGGACCCGGGTCGTCGGCGGGCTGGCCGGGCAGGGCTGGACGGTGCCCGAGACGCAGGCGAACTTCGTCTGGCTGCGGCTGGGTGAGCGCACGCTCGACTTCGCGGCGGCCTGTGAGGCGGCCGGGGTGATGGTCCGCCCCTTCGCGGGCGAGGGCGTACGGGTCACGATCGGCGAGACCGAGGCCAACGATCTCTTCCTCCAGGCGGCCGAGAAGTTCCGCGAGGAGCTGTGACCGGCCGGTGACCGGCTGAGACGAACCGGATGAGGGCGGCCCCTGAGGGGCCGCCCTTCGGCGTTCCGGCGGGCGTTCCGGCGGGTCTTTCACGGGTGCTCGGCGGGTGCTCGGCGGGTGGTGAGGCCGGGGCGCCTCGTTGGGGGGACCCCCCGAACGAAGGTCCGTTTCGGCGTGCGCCATAATGCTTGTGAATGTGAACGCGTTCACAAGCTTGCCTCGTTTGCTCCGTTACGTACGGAATGCGGACCGGACCAAAGGGGCAAGCCGCCGCTCGACCACGGCGATGTAAGGAGTAACGACGTGGAACTCGCTCTGGCGCCGGAGACCCTGGCGCGATGGCAATTCGGCATCACCACCGTCTACCACTTCCTCTTCGTCCCGCTGACGATCTCGCTCGCCGCGCTCACCGCCGGGCTGCAGACCGCGTGGGTCCGCACGGAGAACCCGAAGTACCTCAAGGCCACGAAGTTCTGGGGCAAGCTCTTCCTGATCAACATCGCGATGGGCGTCGTCACCGGCATCGTGCAGGAGTTCCAGTTCGGCATGAACTGGTCCGACTACTCGCGCTTCGTCGGTGACGTCTTCGGTGCCCCGCTCGCCTTCGAGGCGCTGATCGCCTTCTTCTTCGAGTCCACCTTCATCGGACTGTGGATCTTCGGCTGGGACAAGCTGCCCAAGAAGATCCATCTGGCCTGTATATGGATGGTCTCGATCGGCACGATCCTCTCCGCGTACTTCATCCTCGCCGCGAACTCCTGGATGCAGCACCCGGTCGGCTACCGGATCAACAAGAAGTCCGGGCGCGCGGAACTCACCGACTTCTGGGCGGTGCTCACCCAGAACACCGCGCTCACCCAGTTCTTCCACACCATGACGGCCGCCTTCCTCGTCGGCGGCGCCTTCATGGTCGGCATCGCCGCCTTCCACCTCGCCCGCAAGAAGCACATCCCCGTGATGCGCACCTCCCTGCGGCTCGGGCTGGTCACCGTCGTCCTCGCCGGGATGCTGACCGCCGTCAGCGGCGACACCCTCGGCAAGGTCATGTTCAAGCAGCAGCCGATGAAGATGGCCGCCGCCGAGGCCCTCTGGGACGGACAGGCGCCCGCGCCGTTCTCCGTGTTCGCCTACGGGGACGTCCAGAAGGGCCACAACACCGTCGAGCTGGAGATCCCGGGACTGCTGTCCTTCCTCGCGAACGACGACTTCAGCTCGCACGTCCCGGGGATCAACGACGTCAACAAGGCCGAGCAGGAGAAGTACGGGCCCGGCGACTACCGGCCCAACATCCCCGTCGCCTACTGGGGCTTCCGCTGGATGATCGGCTTCGGCATGGCGTCCTTCAGCCTCGGACTGCTCGGCCTGTGGCTCACCCGCCGGAAGTTCCTGCTGCCCCAACGGCTGCGTACCGGCGAGGACGAGGTGCCCCATCTGGTGCTCTTCCGGAACAAGGCCCTCAGTCCGAAGCTCGCCAGGTGGTACTGGGTCACCGCGCTGTGGACGCTCCTGTTCCCCCTGATAGCCAACTCCTGGGGCTGGATCTTCACCGAGACCGGACGCCAGCCCTGGGTGGTGTACGGCGTGCTGCGCACGTCCGACGCGGTCTCCCCGCACGCGTCCCAGACCGAGGTGCTCATCTCGCTGATCACCTTCACCCTGCTGTACGCGGTCCTCGCGGTCATCGAGGTCAGACTGCTCGTCAAGTACGTGAAGGCAGGGCCACCGGAACTCACCGACGACGACCTCGACCCGCCCACCCGGATCGGCGGCGACCACACGGACGCCGACCGCCCGATGGCCTTCTCCTACTGAAGGGCTGAGGAACCATGGAACTCCATGACGTCTGGTTCGTCCTGATCGCCTTCCTGTGGACGGGCTACTTCTTCCTCGAAGGTTTCGACTTCGGCATCGGGGTGCTGACCAAACTGCTGGCCCGCGACCGTACGGAACGGCGCGTCCTGATCAACACCATCGGTCCCGTCTGGGACGGCAACGAGGTCTGGCTCCTCAGCGCGGGCGGCGCGACCTTCGCCGCCTTCCCCGAGTGGTACGCCACGCTCTTCTCCGGCTTCTACCTGCCGCTGCTGCTGATCCTGGTCTGCCTGATCGTGCGCGGCGTCGCGTTCGAGTACCGGGCCAAGCGGCCGGAGGAGAGCTGGCAGCGCAACTGGGAACACGCGATCTTCTGGACCTCGCTCCTGCCGGCCGTCCTGTGGGGCGTCGCCTTCGCCAACATCGTCCACGGTGTACGGATCGACGCGCACAAGGAGTACGTCGGCACCCTCGGCGACCTGCTCCACCCGTACGCGCTCCTCGGCGGCCTGGTGACCCTGGCCCTCTTCACCTTCCACGGCACGGTGTTCGCCGCGCTCAAGACGGTGGGGGACATCCGCGTACGGGCGAGGAGGCTGGCGCTCGTCCTGGGGCCGGTGACCGCCGTCCTGGCGATCGGGTTCCTGCTCCGGACCCAGGCCGACAGCGGCAACGGCAGGAGCCTGGTCGCGCTGGTCGTGGCGGTGGCCGCGCTGGCCGGAGCGATCGGGGCGATCGGGAGGCGCCGGGAAGGCTGGTCGTTCGCGCTCTCCGGGCTGACCGTCGTGGCCGTCGTCGCGATGTTCTTCCTGACGCTGTTCCCGAACGTCATGCCCTCGTCGCTGAACGAGCAGTGGAACCTCACGGTGACGAACGCCTCGTCCACCCCGTACACGCTGAAGATCATGACCTGGGGGGCCGGGATCACGGCGCCCATCGTGCTGCTCTACCAGGGCTGGACGTACTGGGTGTTCCGCAAGCGGATCGGCACGCAGCACATAGCCGAGTCCGACACGCACTGAGGCCCTACGCGGCGAGGGCAGCACGCACTGAGGCCGATACGCACTGAGGACGGTGTTTCACGTGAAACCGATCGATCCGCGTCTGCTGCGGTACGCCCGGACCACTCGCCTCTTCATCGTGGCCGTGGTGGTCCTCGGGCTGGCCGGTGCCGGACTGGTGATCGTCCAGGCGACGCTGATCGCCGAGGTTGTCGTCGGCGCCTTCCAGCACGGTGACTCCCCCTCGGAGCTGCGTACCGACCTCCTGCTGCTGGGCGCGGTCGCCGTCGGGCGGGCGCTGGTGTCCTGGCTGACCGAACTGGCCGCGCACCGGGCGAGCGCGGCGGTCAAGTCCGAACTGCGCGGACGCCTTCTGGAACGGGCCGCCGAGCTGGGCCCGGGGTGGCTGAGCGGCCGGCGGACCGGTTCGCTGGTCGCCCTCGCCACCCGGGGCATCGACGCCCTGGACGACTACTTCGCGCGCTATCTCCCCCAGCTGGGGCTCGCGGTGGTCGTACCGGTGGCGGTCCTGGCGCGGATCGTCACGCAGGACTGGGTCTCGGCGGCGATCATCGTGGTGACCCTGCCACTGATCCCCCTGTTCATGATCCTCATCGGCTGGGCCACCCAGACCCGGGTGGACCGGCAGTGGCGGCTGCTGTCACGGCTCTCGGGTCATTTCCTGGACGTCGTCGCCGGGATGCCGACGCTCAAGGTCTTCGGACGGGCCAAGGCGCAGGCCGACTCGATCCGCCGGATCACCTCGGAGTACCGGCAGGCCACCCTTCGTACGCTCCGGATCGCCTTCCTGTCGTCCTTCACGCTGGAGTTGCTGTCGACCCTGTCGGTGGCGCTGGTCGCGGTCGGTGTCGGCCTGCGGCTCGTCCACGGCGACCTCGACCTCTCCACCGGACTCGTGGTGCTGATCCTCGCCCCGGAGGCGTACCTGCCGATCCGTCAGGTCGGCGCGCAGTACCACGCGGCGGCCGAGGGGCTCGCGGCGGCGGAGGAGATCTTCACGGTCCTGGAGACCGAGCCGCGTGCGGGCGGACGGGAGGAGGTGTCGGCCGGTGCGGTCCGGCTGGAGCTGGACGGGGTGACGGTCCGCCCCCCGGGACGCGGGGAGCCGTCGTTGGACGCGGCCACGCTGACGGTCGAGCCGGGGGAGACGGTCGCCCTGGTGGGGCCGAGCGGGGTGGGGAAGTCCACGCTGCTCCAAGTGCTGCTCGGGTTCACGGTCCCGGACCAGGGCCGGGTACGGGTGGACGGACGGGACCTGTTGTCGCTCGACCTGGAGCGGTGGCGGGAGCGGATCGCGTGGGTGCCGCAGCAGCCGTACCTCTTCGCGGGGACGATCGCGGAGAACGTACGGCTGGCGCGGCCGGACGCGGACGACACGGCGGTACGGGCCGCGCTGCGGGACGCGGGGGCGTACACCTTCGTGGCGGCGCTTCCCCAGGGCGCGGAGACGCCGCTCGGCGAGGACGGGGCGGGGCTCTCGGCCGGACAGCGGCAGCGGCTCGCGCTGGCGCGTGCCTTCCTCGCGGACCGGCCGGTGCTGCTGCTCGACGAGCCGACGGCGGCGCTGGACGGCGAGACGGAGGCGGGGATCGTCGAGGCGGTGGGGCGGCTGGCGCGGGGGCGGACGGTGGTCCTGGTGGTCCACCGGCCGGCGCTGCTCGCGGTGGCGGACCGGATGATCACGCTGACTCGGGGGGAGGGAACGGCTTCGGGTGCGGGGGCGCGTGCCGCCGCCGGGGCCGGGATCGGTACGGATCCGGGCGGGGACGCCGCCGGGATGGTGGCGGGGGCCGTCGAGGTACGGGACGTCACCGCCGGCCCTGTCCCCACGGGCCACGAGACCACCGCCCGCGCGCAGCCGCTCGCCCGGATGCGGGCCGCCGCCGGGGCGCTGCGCGGCCGGTTCGTCCTGGCGCTGGTCCTCGGCAGTCTCGCGCTCGGCTCCGCCGTCGGCCTGATGGCCGTCTCGGGGTGGCTCATCTCGCGGGCCTCCCAGGAACCCCCGGTCCTGTACCTGATGGTCGCCGTGACGGCGACCCGCGCCTTCGGCATCGGGCGGGCCGTGTTCCGGTACGCCGAGCGGCTCGTGTCGCACGACGCCGTGCTCAGGATGCTCGCCGACCTGCGGGTCTCCGTGTACCGGGGGCTGGAGCGCGTCGCGCCCGCCGGTCTTGGCGCCACCCGGCGCGCGGACCTGCTCTCCCGGCTCGTCTCCGACGTGGACGAGCTCCAGGACTACTGGCTGCGCTGGCTGCTCCCGGTCGGCACCGCGCTGCTCGTCGGCGCGGGCACGGTCGGGTTCACGGCCTGGCTGCTGCCGGAGGCGGGCGCCCTGCTGGCCGTGGGCCTGCTCCTGGCCGGTGTGGGCGTGCCGCTCCTGAGCGGGGCCTTCGCCCGCCGGGCCGCGCGCCGGCTGGCGCCCGCGCGCGGGCTGCTGGCGACCCGGGTCGCCGACCTCCTGCGGGGCAGTGCCGAGCTGACCGTCACGGGCGCGCTCCCCGGCCGGCTCCGGCGGGCCCGGGAGGCGGACCGTACGCTCACCTCTCTCGC
>NZ_WWJY01001140.1 GCF_009865405.1 Streptomyces sp. SID3212
CTACCGTGAATGTTCGGAGTCCCCGAACGCGCCGTAAAACATGCAGTCCGGACATACGTGCCTCCGGAGGCCCCGCCCCCCGTCACCACGACAAACCCAGCCCGTCCGGCGATTGAGGACATCAGTAAGCCGCGCCCGAGCACCGGGCACAGGCCACGAACAAGCCCGTCCGGCGATTGAGGACAAGCGAGTGCAACGAGCACCGCCCCAGACCACCTCACCCCGCCGGAAGGCGCTCCGCCTGGAAGACCAGGAGCGCCACATCGTCCCCCGGCGGCACCCCGTCAAAGTCATGCACTGCCCGCCGTATCCGCTCCGCCACCCCCTCCGCGGAAAGCCCCACGCACCCCTCCAACGCCCGCGCCAACCCATCCCCGTCGTCCAGCATCCGCCGCCCCGAGCGCCGCTCGGTCACGCCGTCCGTGACGCAGAGGAGCGTGTCCCCGGGGGCCAGGTCGAACGTGCGGCTCTGGTACGAGGCGTTCTCCTCGACCCCGAGCAGCAGCTGCGGCGACGCGGCGGCCGTGACCGTGCCGTCGGGCCGCAGCAGCAACGGCAGCGGATGCCCCGCGCTGGCGAGCGTGCACCGCGCACCCCCACGGGGGCCCGGCAGCGGCACCAGCTCCCCGTACAGGAGCGACAGGAACCGCGGCCGGTTCTCCTCACGAGGCCCTCCGTCCGGCAACGCCGCCACCGCGGCCGCCGCCTCCGTCGCGTCGTCCAGGAGCAGCCGGTTCAGCCGGTCGAGGACCGCGCCGACGCGGTACCCCTCCCGGGCCAGCAGCCGCAGCCAGGGGCGGGCGAGCCCGGTGACGACCGCGGCCTCGGGGCCGCTGCCCTGGACGTCGCCGAGCATGAAGCACCACCGGCCGCCGGGCGGGCAGGGGAAGATGTCGTAGAAGTCGCCGCCCGCGAGCCCCTCGTCGCTGGGCTCGTAGACGAGGGCGCTCTCGACGCCGGGGATGCGCGCCACCTGGCTCGGCAGCAGTCCCCGCTGGAGGACCCGGCTGATGGTGGCCTGCCGGGTGTACCGGCGCGCGGCGCCGATCGCGAGGGCGACGCGCCGCGCGAAGTCCTCGACGAGGGCGGACACCTCGTCGGGCACCCGCGTACGGCCGGCCCCGCCGAGCAGCAGCGTGCCGAGCGGACGCCCGTTGGCGACGAGCCGGCAGGCGAGGGCGGCGCCCTCGTCCTCCGTACCGCCGGCCGAGGCGTCAGCGCCGTCGTCGCCGGAGCCCGCCGGCCACGGCAAGGGCACGGACACCGGCACCGACCCGCCCCGCAGGGACTCCGGCAGCCGGGGCAGTTCCTTCCGCAGGGACTCCTGCTCCAGGACCGCGCGCAGGTCGTCGATGCGGGACTCCTCGGCGTGCCAGACCCGGGCGAGCCGCGGCGGCGCCCCGGCCTGTCCGCCCTCGACGTCGAGCCAGACCGCGCACCAGTCCGCGAGCCTGGGCACGAGCAGCTGGCAGGCGAGCGCGGCGACCAGGTCCTCGTCGAGCTGTCCGGCGAGCAGGTCGGAGGCCTCCGCGAGGAAGGAGAGCGCGGCGCGGCCGACCCAGTCGGGGTCGTCCCGTACGGCGCGGCGGGGCGCGGGGGTCAGGATCTCGGCGGCGCGCAGTTCCCGCCGTACCGCCGGCTCGGCCCTCGGGCCCACCAGAGCCCCCGCCGACACCGGTGCCCTCAGGGGCCTCAGAGGCCCCAGGGACCTCCCCGTCGGCCCGGGTGCCCCGAGGGCTCTCCCCAGCCGTCACAGGGGCCCCAGGGGCCCCAGGGGCCTCTCCCGCCCCATCTCTCACATCGAGCGGCAACCGGGCCCACACCGTCTTCGTCCCCGACCGGTACGTGATGCCCCAGCGCTCGGCGAGCGCGGCGACCAGTTCGAGGCCCCGCCCGTACTCCGGCGTTCCCGTCGGCGCACGCCCCCGCCCGTCGCTCTGCACGCCCCGGGCCGGATGGTGGTCGGACACCTCCAGGACCAGCGCCGCGCCCACCTCGTCCGGCCCGTCGTCGCTCGCGGAGGGGTCCTGCGCGGGGTCTTCGAGCCGGCAGAGCAGTTCGACGTCGGTGCCCGCGTGCACCACCGCGTTGGTGACCAGTTCGTCGACGATCAGCACCGCGTCGTCGGCGAGCAGGTCCGTGCTGTGCTGTCCGGGCGAACAGCCGCTCTCCCCCTGGCAGAAGACGCAGGTGGCCAGCAGCCCGAGACTCGTCCAGTCCGCCAGCGCGGCCCGCGCGAAACGGCGGGCGGCGGCCGGGGCGAGCGGGTTGCCGGGCAGGCTGGTTCGTGACGTGGACCGCGCGTCCTTGCGTAACGGCACCTGCGGTGCCGGTCGACGTGTCGTCTCGCGCGGGATCGGAATGCGACCCACTGTGCGGCTCCTGGTCCGGTTCCGGTTCTGGCGTTGCGCCGCTTACGATCCCGACAGAGTGACAGACGGAGGCCGTCCGTACGCGCCGAGTCATGGAAGTGACACCGACCGGCCGCGACCAAACCGCCGGAACGGCGTGCGAACTCGCCCCGGACAGAGCATTCTTGCCTCGCTGGCCGAACAGGGGCCGGACAAGGAGCCCGGAATGAGCAGAACCGCGCCCGCCGAGGATCGCGCGAGCATCCTCCTCGTGGACGACATGGAGGACAACCTCGTCGCGCTGGAAGCGGTCCTGGCTTCCCTCGACGAGCCTCTCGTACGGGCCGGTTCGGGCGAGGAGGCGTTAGCGGCGCTGGGGCGGCAGCAGTTCGCGGTGATCCTGCTGGACGTCAGGATGCCGGGCATGGACGGCTTCGAGACGGCCACCGCCGTCAAACGGCTCGACCACGCGAAGGACATACCGATCATTTTCCTCAACGGGTCGGACACCGACGGCGGTTACGCGTTCCGGGGGTACGCGACCGGGGCCGCCGACTTCCTCACCAAGCCCTTCGACCCGTGGGTGCTGCGGGCCAAGGTCCGGGTCTTCCTCGAACTGCACCGGGGGAAGCGCCAGTTGGAACGGCTGCTGGCCCGGGAGCAGGAGCAGCTGGGCCGGATCGGGGACCGGCTGGCGGCGATCGAGAAGGAGCTGGCGCAGGGCGACCCGAACGATCTCGCGGTCCTGGGCCATCAACTGAGGCGTATCGAGGACACGTTGGGCGAGCTGCGGCGCGAGCGGGGCCAGTAGGCGGCCGGCGGCAGGCCGGTGGACGGCGGTGGACGAGGCGGACGCGGGGCGGCCGTACGGAATCCGGCCGGCCGCCCCGTCCGCGTCAGGACGCCTTGGCTCAGAGCGCCTTGGCTCCCGCGTACATCTCGTCCAGCAGGTCCTTGTACTCCCGCTCCACCACCGGCCTCTTGAGCTTGAGGCTCGGGGTCAGCTCGCCGTGCTCGATGTCCAGGTCGCGCGGCAGCAGCCGGAACTTCTTGACCGTCTGCCAGCGCTGGAGCCCCTCGTTGAGCCGCTGGACGTAGCCGTCGATGAGCTGGACGACCGCCGCTGAGGCCACGACGTCCTCGTACGCCTTGCCCGCCATCCCGTTCTCCGCCGCCCAGCCGAGGATGGTGGGTTCGTCGAGCGCGATCAGGGCCGTACAGAAGTTACGGTCCGCGCCGTGCACCAGGATGTTGGAGACGAACGGGCACACCGCCTTGAACTGGCCCTCGATCTCGGCCGGCGCGATGTACTTGCCGCCCGACGTCTTGATCAGGTCCTTCTTGCGGTCGGTGATCCGCAGGTAGCCGTCGACGGACAGCTCGCCGATGTCACCGGTGTGGAACCACCCGTCGGCCTCCAGCACCTCGGCGGTCTTCTCGGGCAGCCCGTGGTAGCCGGACATGATCCCCGGGCCGCGCAGCAGGATCTCGCCGTCGTCGGCGATCCGAACCTCGGTTCCGGGCAGGGGCTTGCCGACGGTGCCGGTACGGTACGCCTCGCCGGGGTTGACGAAGCTCGCGGCGCTGGACTCGGTCAGTCCGTAGCCCTCCAGGATGTGGATCCCGGCGCCGGAGAAGAAGAAGCCGATGTCGGGGGCGAGCGCGGCGGAGCCGGAGACGGCGGCGCGGAGCCTGCCGCCGAACGCGTCGCGGAGCTTGGCGTAGACGAGCGCGTCGGCGACCTTGTGCTTCGCGGCGAGGGCGAAGGGGAGCGACGCCCTGCCCGTACGGCGGAAGTTGTCCTGGGAGATCTTGGCGGACTCGCGGGCGAGTCCCGCGGCCCACTGGAAGATCTTGTACTTGGCGCCGCCGCCGGCCCGCGCCTTGGCGGCGACCCCGTTGTAGACCTTCTCGAAGATCCTCGGCACGGCGGCCATGTAGGTCGGTCTGACCACCGGCAGATTCTCGATGATCTTGTCGACCCGGCCGTCGACGGCGGTGACGTGCCCGGCCTCGATGTGCCCGGAGGTGAGCACCTTGCCGAAGACGTGGGCGAGCGGGAGCCACAGGTACTGCACGTCGTCGGCCCGGATCAGGCCCGTTCCCACGGTGGCCTTGGCCATGTACGACCAGTTGTCGTGCAGGAGCCGTACCCCCTTGGGACGGCCGGTGGTGCCCGACGTGTAGATGAGGGTGGCCAGCTGGTCCGAGCGGATGGCGCCGAGCCGTTCCGTGACGGCGTCCGGGGTCTTGGCGAGGAACTCGCGCCCGCGGCTCTCCAGGTCGGCGAGGGAGAGCACCCAGCCGTCCGGGTCACCCTCGGCGGGGACCGCGTCGGCCGCGTCGAGGACCACCACGTGCGCGAGGTCCGGCAGGTCGGCCCGGCGCTCCCGCGCCTTGGCGAGCTGGGTCCCGTCCTCCGCGATCAGCACCCGGCTCGCGGAGTCGGCGAGGATGTACGCGCACTCCTGGGCGTTGGTGGACGGGTAGACCGTGGTGGTCGCGGCTCCCGCGCACATCACCCCGAGGTCGGCGAGGATCCAGTCGACGCTGGTGGCGGCGGCGAGCGCGACGCGCTCCTCCGGCCGTACGCCCAGCTCGATCAGGCCGGCCGCGACGGCGTACACCCGCTCGGCGGCCTCGGCCCAGGTCAGCGAACGCCAGTCGTCGGGGCCCTCGCCGGAGGCCGGGGGGACCGGGTAGCGGTAGGCCTCCGCGCCGGGCGTGGCCGCCACGCGCTCAACGAAGAGGACCGCCACGGAGGGCGGCCGGTTCTCGATCAAGTTCTGTGTGTCGCTCACGGCATCCTCCGGGCCCGTCCGCAGCGCTGTGTGACGGACTGCTGTTCCAACTGTCGAGTAACTAACTCGCGAGTAACTACCGATCTGTGATCAGACTAGAGGCCGCCCGGCCGGTACGTAAGTGCCTGCGCGCCGCCGCTTCCCCGGAAGGCGGCCGGCGGGCCCGCACGCCACGGCGTGGGGCCCGCCGACAGAGTGCGCGGGCCTGTTTTTCGGGGCGCCCTTCGCGGGCGCGCGCCTACTTCTTCGCCTTGCCGCCCGACTCGTCGCTGGACAGCACCGAGATGAAGGCCTCCTGCGGGACCTCCACGCTGCCGACCATCTTCATCCGCTTCTTGCCTTCCTTCTGCTTCTCCAGCAGCTTCCGCTTACGGGAGATGTCACCGCCGTAACACTTGGCGAGGACGTCCTTGCGGATGGCGCGGATGGTCTCGCGGGCGATGACCCGCGAGCCGATCGCGGCCTGGATCGGGATCTCGAAGGCCTGGCGGGGGATGAGCCCGCGCAGCGTGGCGACGAGCCGCACGCCGTACGCGTACGCCGCGTCCCGGTGGGTGATGGCCGAGAAGGCGTCGACCTTGTCGCCGTGGAGCAGGATGTCGACCTTCACGAGCTGGGCCGACTGCTCACCGGTCGGTTCGTAGTCGAGCGAGGCGTAGCCGCGTGTCTTGGACTTCAGCTGGTCGAAGAAGTCGAAGACGATCTCGGCGAGGGGGAGGGTGTAGCGGATCTCCACCCGGTCCTCGGAGAGGTAGTCCATGCCGAGAAGCGTGCCGCGGCGCGCCTGGCACAGCTCCATGATCGAGCCGATGAACTCGCTCGGGGCGAGGATCGTGGCCTTGACGACCGGCTCGTACACCGCGTCGATCTTGCCCTCGGGGAACTCGCTCGGGTTGGTGACGATGTGTTCCTTGCGGTCCTCCATCACCACCCGGTAGACGACGTTGGGCGCGGTCGCGATCAGGTCGAGGCCGAACTCCCGCTCCAGCCGCTCGCGGATCACGTCGAGGTGCAGGAGGCCGAGGAAACCGACGCGGAAGCCGAAGCCGAGGGCCGCGGAGGTCTCCGGCTCGTACACCAGCGCGGCGTCGTTGAGCTGGAGCTTGTCGAGGGCGTCGCGCAGCTCGGGGTAGTCCGAGCCGTCCAGCGGGTACAGGCCGGAGAACACCATCGGCTTGGGGTCCTTGTAGCCGCCGAGCGCCTCGGTCGCCCCCTTGTTCAGGGTGGTGATCGTGTCGCCGACCTTGGACTGCCTGACGTCCTTCACGCCGGTGATGATGTAGCCCACCTCGCCGACGCCGATGCCGTCGGCCGGGGTCATCTCCGGGGAGGAGACCCCGATCTCCAGCAGCTCGTGGGTGGCGTTGGTGGACATCATCCGGATGCGCTCGCGCTTGTTGAGGCTGCCGTCGATGACACGGACGTAGGTGACCACACCGCGGTACGAGTCGTAGACGGAGTCGAAGATCATCGCGCGGGCGGGCGCGTCGGCGTCACCGACCGGCGCCGGTACGTCCCTGACCACGCGGTCGAGCAGCGCGTCCACGCCGACGCCGGTCTTCGCCGACACCCTGAGGACGTCGTCGGGCTGGCAGCCGATGAGGTTGGCCAGCTCCTCGGCGAACTTCTCGGGCTGGGCGGCCGGCAGGTCGATCTTGTTGAGCACCGGGACGATCGTGAGGTCGTTCTCCATCGCCAGGTACAGGTTGGCGAGGGTCTGGGCCTCGATGCCCTGCGCGGCGTCCACCAGGAGGACCGTGCCCTCGCAGGCGGCGAGCGAGCGGGAGACCTCGTAGGTGAAGTCCACGTGGCCCGGCGTGTCGATCATGTTCAGTACGTGGGTCTTCCCCACGTCGTCGCCCGTGTTGGGCGCCCAGGGCAGCCGGACCGCCTGGGACTTGATCGTGATGCCGCGCTCGCGCTCGATGTCCATCCGGTCGAGATACTGGGCGCGCATCTGCCGCGAGTCGACCACACCGGTCAGCTGGAGCATCCGGTCGGCGAGGGTCGACTTGCCGTGGTCGATGTGCGCGATGATACAGAAGTTGCGGAGCAGCGCCGGGTCCGTACGGCTCGGCTCGGGCACGTGGGTAGGGGTCGCGGGCACGCAGGGTCCTGATTCTTGAGACGCGCGGCGTCTCGTCTCGGGTCGACTCGGATCGATACGTAGCCCCTATCGTCCCACGGGTACGGGGCTGCGACCGGTTTGGGCCGCGTCGGCGGTGACTGGTAGCCTGAGCAGCTGTGTCCCGTGCCGTCTCGGCCCAGGACACTCACTCGAAGATCATCAAACCTGAAAAGGCTCATTCGTGGCGAACATCAAGTCCCAGATCAAGCGGAACAAGACGAACGAGAAGGCGCGCCTGCGCAACAAGTCCGTCAAGTCCGCGCTCAAGACCTCGATCCGCAAGGCTCGTGAGGCCGCTGTCGAGGGCGACGTCGAGAAGGCCACCGCGGCCGCTCGCGAGGCGTCCCGCCAGCTCGACAAGGCCGCCTCGAAGGGTGTCATCCACAAGAACGCCGCCGCCAACAAGAAGTCGGCGCTGGCGTCCAAGGTCGCCGCCCTCCAGGCCTGAGCACCCGCTCCACGCTCCACATGATGTGATCGCCGGAAGGGACCCAGCGGGCCCTCTCTACCGCTCCTGACCGGCGGACCCAGGATCCACACACGACTGCGTTCGCCACGCGGGTGCGGATCCACACAGGTTTGACGTCGAAGGCCCCGGGGCCGTCCTCTCCCAGGACGGCCCCGGGGCCTTCGTCACGCCGCCGGCCCACAGTGCAGTCCGCCCCCGCCCGGCGGCACTTCTCCGACCCGCCCGGAGTACATACCAGCCCGTCCGGCGATTGAGGACGCAGCGAGGCCGCAGGCCGAGCCGGTCGCCCGTACGGCCCCGCGGACGCACGCGTGCACGCACGCACACGCACACGGACAACGGGCCTCGCTACCGACCCGCCCGCGCCGCACGCGCAATCGCGACGACCGCCTTCTCCAGCGCGTACTCCGGATCGTCCCCCCCGCCCTTCACCCCCGCGTCCGCCTCCGCGACCGCGACCAGCGCCGCCGCCACCCCGTCCGGGGTCCAGCCGCGCATCTGCTGGCGCACCCGGTCGATCTTCCACGGCGGCATTCCCAGCTCGCGGGCGAGATCGGCGGGCCGCCCGCCCCGTGCCGAGGAGAGCTTCCCGATGGCCCGGACGCCCTGCGCGAGCGCGCTGGTGATCAGCACGGGCGCCACCCCCGTCGACAGCGACCAGCGCAACGCCTCCAGCGCGTCGGCAGCCCGCCCCTCCACGGCACGGTCCGCGACCGTGAAGGAGGAGGCCTCCGCGCGGCCCGTGTAGTACCGCGCGACGATCTCCTCGTCGATCGTGCCCTCCACGTCCGCCGCCAGCTGCGAGACCGCGCTCGCCAGCTCCCGCAGATCGCTGCCGATGGAGTCGACGAGGGCCTGGCACGCCTCGGGGGTGGCCGAGCGGCCCAGCGCGCGGAACTCGGAGCGGACGAAGCTCAGCCGCTCCGCGGGCTTCGTGGTCTTGGGACACGCGACCTCCCGCGCGCCCGCCTTGCGCGCCGCGTCCAGCAGCGCCTTGCCCTTGGCCGCGCCCGCGTGCAGCAGGACCAGCGTGATCTCCTCGGCGGGCGAGTCCAGGTACGCCTTGACGTCCTTGATCGTGTCGGCGGAGAGATCCTGCGCGTTCCGCACGATGACGACCTTGCGCTCGGCGAAGAGCGACGGGCTGGTCAGCTCGGCGAGCGTGCCGGGCTGGAGCTGGTCGGAGGTGAGATCACGGACGTCGGTGTCGGCGTCGGAGGCGCGGGCCGCCGCCACGACCTGCTGCACGGCGCGGTCGAGCAGCAGGTCCTCCTGGCCCACGGCGAGCGTGAGGGGGGCGAGCAGGTCGTCGGGGGAAGCTTTTCTGGTGGCCATCGCGAACCAGCATGGCACGCCCCACCGACACTCCCCCGCCCCCGGCCACCGACCACGCGCGGCCCGGCCGGCGGACCCCCCACGACGTCCGGCGCCCCTCCGCGACACGCCCTACGGCGCGCTGCGGACACGCCTTACGGCGCCTCGCGCCACCCGTCCCAGTCCGCGACGAAGGCGTCCAGCGCGGCGGTGTCCAGGCGGGCCCGGGGGTCCTCCACAACCACGAGCCACTGCGCGTCCTCCGCGTCGTCCTCGCCGGCCAGGGCGTCCCGTACGAGCTGGGGCTCCTCGGTCACGGCGAAGCGCTCGCCCAGCTCCCGCGCCACCTCCTCGGCGGCGTCGCGGTCGGGCAGCACCAGCACATGTCTCACGTCGCTCACCCCCACATTCTCCCCGTTCCCCGGTCGCCGGTCTCCCGCTTCCCCCGCGTCCCCCGCTACCCCTTGGGGACGATCTGGATGTCGAGGTCGATCTTGATGCTGGAGCCGACCACCGCGATCCCGCGCGCCAGCATGGACTGCCAGTTCACCGTGTAGTCCTCCCGGTGCAGCTCGGTCGAGGCGCGGACGGCCACCCGGGTCTCGCCCTCCATGCCGTTGCCCATGCCGAGGTACTGCGCTTCGAGGGTGACCGTACGCGTCACGCCGTGCAGGGTCAGCGCCCCGGAGATCGCCCAGTTGTTCCCGCCGCGGTGTGCGAAGCGGTCGCTGTAGAACTCCAGCGTCGGGTAATTCGCCACATCGAGGAAGTCGGCCGACCGCAGGTGGTCGTCGCGCATCTGGACGTTCGTGTCGATCGAGGCGGCGCCGATGATGACGTGCATCGCCGACTGCTCGATGGTCTCGCCGATCCGGATGGCCCCGGCGAAGTTGTCGAACCGCCCGTGCACCCGCGCGAGTCCGATGTGCCGCGCGATGAACCCGATGCGGGAGTGGGCCGGTTCGATCTCCCACTCGCCGGGGGCGGGCAGCGGGAGCGAGGGGGCGATCTGGAGGGTGATGTCGCCGAGTCCGGCGTGCTGGCCGTCCTCGGCGATCGAGACACTGCCCCGGTACGAGCTGAAGCTGTCGGCCGACACCGCGAGCCGGTACTCACCGTTCGGGACCATCGCCACGATCGTCCCGAACGGATCGGTCTCGCCACTCACGATCTTGCGCCCGTTCCCGTCGGTGACGGTGAACTCGGCCTGCCGGACGGGCTCGTTGACGGGATCGAGGACACGACAGGTGAGCAGGCCCGCACCGGTGGGCACCGTCAGTCCCGCGAGTGGATTGCTCTTCTGGTGAGCGGCCGTCCGTCGGCCGCGCAGGCGACTGATCATGCGCTACGTACCCCTGTGCGTTTCGGGCTCTGCGGGGCCGCGCACGGCAGTACGTCCTCGGCAGGGCGGCGGCCCATGACGAATAGGCATTCGATCACCCCTGCGACGTTCGAGGCAAACGTACGCCGGAGTACGGAGTCCGGTATTACCAGCCGTTATTGAACCGTGTCCGATCAAGGTCCCCAGAACCCCGTGCCCGCCCCCGCGACCCCTGTCACGACTGGCCAACACCCCCCGTCCCCTCCGGAAGGCCACCGCGACGCCCCCCACCCCACCCCTGGCCGCGAACAACGAGATCAAGACATTCTCAACGGCCCACCTCCGCATCCCGATCCTCCCCCCGTCATCCCGGCCGGTCCCTCGGGCCGTCCCTCGAACCGCGCGGCACCGCGCGCAGACCGCGCCCCGTTCCGGTGACCGCGATCGCCCCGTCGGTGTCCGTACGGAGCACCGCCGCGCCCCCGGCACGCAGGGCACCGACCGTCCGGGGCGAGGGGTGCCCGTACAGGTTCTCCGCACCGACGGAGATCAGGGCCAGCCGTGGGCGGACGGCCCTGAGCAGGCCGGGGTACTGGAAAGGGGAGCCGTGGTGGGCGACCTTGAGGACGTCCACGGGCGGTAGCGCCGGATGGTCACGCAACAGGCCTTGCTGCGCCGGGGGTTCGAGGTCTCCCAGGAGCAACAACGTGGGGCCGCCCGCGACGCGCACGAACAGCGTGACGCTCGCGTCGTTCGGCTCACCCGGCACCGGATCCGCCCGGGGCCACAGCACCTGCCAGCTCAGCGGCCCGACCCGGCGCCGCTCCCCCGGCCCCGCCCGGACGACGGGCACCCCCGCGGCGGCGGCCGTTCTCCTGACGAACGCGCTCTGGTCCCGGGGTTCCTGGAGCCGCGTCGTCTGGATCGCGCCGACCGCGCGGCCCCGCAACACCCCCGGCAGTCCGGCGACGTGGTCGGCGTGCAGATGGGTGAGGAGCAGCAGAGGGACACGCGTGACGCCGAGGTCCCGCAGACAGCGGTCGGCGAGCAGCGGATCGGGCCCGGCGTCCACGACCACGGCCGTACCGTCCCCGGCCGCCAGGACCGTGCTGTCGCCCTGGCCGACGTCGCACATCGCGACCGTCCAGCCCGGCGGCGGCCATCCCGTCACCAGCCGGGTCAGCGGGGGTGGCCGCAGGATCACGAGCAGCAGGATCACCGCGCAGCCGGCGGCGGTCCAGGGATGGCGCGGGACGCGCCGGGCGGCGAGCAGGACGAGAACCGTCAGGGCGGCCAGCAGCAGCCCGCCCCACCACCCCCCGGGCCAGCCGGCCTCGGCGC
>NZ_WWJY01001141.1 GCF_009865405.1 Streptomyces sp. SID3212
CAAAACCAAGCCCGTCCGGCGATTGAGGACAAAACGAACCGCAACGGACACCGGGGCGCAGGCTACCCCTCGCCAAGGCCCGCCCGCCGCAACGCGTCAGCCATCGCGCTGTTCACCGGCGCCGCCCCCACCGCCCCGCCCCCCTGACGCCCGCGCGCCGCAGGCGAAGGCGAAGGCGTGCTGGGGCGGCCGCCCCGCTGGCGAGGCGCGGACTTCCGCTCCGGCTTCGGCACCGCAGGGTCGTCGTCGAGCCGCAGCGTCAACGAGATCCGCTTACGCGGAAGGTCCACCTCCTGCACCTTCACCCGCACCACGTCCCCCGGCTTCACCACGTCCCGCGGATCCTTCACGAACGTCCGCGACATCGCGGACACATGCACCAGCCCATCCTGATGCACCCCCACATCCACAAACGCCCCGAACGCCGCGACGTTCGTCACCACGCCCTCCAGGATCATGCCCGGCTCAAGGTCGGCGAGCTTCTCGACGCCGTCCTTGAACGTCGCCGTTTTGAACGCCGGACGCGGGTCCCGCCCCGGCTTCTCCAGCTCGCGCAGGATGTCCGTCACGGTCGGCAGCCCGAAGGAGTCGTTCACGAAGTCCGCCGGCTTCAGCGACCGCAGCACCGTCGTGTTGCCGATGAGCGACGCGACCTCGCTGCCCGCCGACTTCACCATCGCGCGGACGACCGGGTACGCCTCCGGGTGGACCGACGACGCGTCGAGCGGATCGTCGCCGTCGCGGATCCGCAGGAAGCCCGCGCACTGCTCGTACGCCTTGGGGCCCAGCCTGGCGACGTCCTTGAGGGCCCGCCGGGACCGGAAGGGCCCGTGCGCGTCGCGGTGGGCCACGATGTTCTCCGCGAGGCCCGCGCTGATGCCGGAGACCCGGGCGAGCAGCGGCGTGGACGCGGTGTTGACGTCGACGCCCACCCCGTTCACACAGTCCTCCACCACCGTGTCCAGCGAGCGGGACAGCTTCACCTCGGACAGGTCGTGCTGGTACTGGCCGACACCGATCGACTTGGGGTCGATCTTCACCAGCTCGGCGAGCGGGTCCTGGAGCCGCCGCGCGATCGAGACGGCGCCCCGGATCGACACGTCCAGGTCGGGCAGCTCCTGGGAGGCGAACGCCGACGCGGAGTACACGGAGGCGCCCGCCTCCGAGACCATCACCTTCGTGAGGTTCAGCTCCGGATGCGCCGCGATCAGCTCGGTCGCGAGCTTGTCCGTCTCGCGGGACGCCGTGCCGTTGCCGATGGCGATCAGGTCGACCGCGTGCTCCTTCGCGAGCCGCGCGAGCTTCGCCAGGGACTCGTCCCACTTGTTCGCCGGCACGTGCGGGTAGATCGTGTCGATGGCGACGACCTTGCCCGTCGCGTCCACGACGGCGACCTTCACGCCGGTACGGAACCCGGGGTCGAGGCCGAGCGTCGCACGCGTCCCCGCCGGCGCCGCGAGGAGCAGGTCGCGCAGGTTCGCCGCGAAGACCCGGACCGCCTCGTCCTCGGCTGCCGTCCGCAGCCGGAGCCGCAGGTCGATCCCGAGGTGCACGAGGATCCGGGTGCGCCAGGCCCACCGCACGGTGTCCGCGAGCCACTTGTCACCGGGGCGCCCCCGGTCGGCGACACCGAAGCGGCGCGCGATCATGTTCTCGTACATCGTCGGGCCCGGCAGGTCCGAGGGCTCCTCGGGCTCCAGGGACAGGTCGAGGATGTCCTCCTTCTCGCCCCGGAGCATCGCCAGCACGCGGTGCGAGGGCAGCGCGGTGAACGGCTCGGCGAAGTCGAAGTAGTCGGCGAACTTCGCGCCGGCCTCCTCCTTGCCCGCCCGCACCTTCGCGGTCAGCCGCCCCTTGGCCCACATCCGCTCACGCGCCTCGCCGATCAGGTCGGCGTCCTCGGAGAACCGCTCCGTGAGGATCGAGCGCGCGCCCTCCAGCGCGGCGGCCGGATCGGCGACGCCCTTCTCGGCGTCCACGAACGCCGCGGCCGCCGCCAGCGGGTCCACCGAAGGGTCCGTCAGCAGCCCCTCGGCGAGCGGCCCGAGACCGGCCTCCCGGGCGATCTGCGCCTTCGTGCGCCGCTTGGGCTTGAACGGCAGGTAGATGTCCTCCAGGCGCGCCTTGGTGTCGGCTCCCCGGATCCGCGCCTCCAGGGCCGCGTCGAGCTTCCCCTGGTCCCGTACGGACTCCAGGATCGCCGTCCGCCGCTCCTCCAGCTCGCGCAGGTAGCGCAGCCGCTCCTCCAGGGTGCGCAGCTGCGTGTCGTCGAGCATCTCGGTCGCTTCCTTGCGGTAGCGAGCGATGAACGGCACGGTCGACCCGCCGTCGAGCAGCTCGACGGCCGCCCTCACCTGTCGCTCCCGTACGCCGATTTCCTCGGCGATCCTGCCTTCGATGGACGTCGTCACGATCACGCTCCGCTGTTCTGTGGTCCGCCGTCTGCATTGTGGCAGGTGGCTGTGACAGGGAGGGGCGCGACCGGCGGTCCTGACAGCCGCCGGCCCGGTCCCGAGAGCGGATCGGGACCGGGCCGGCGAGTGGTGGGGCGGGTCAGGCGTGCCCGCGGGAGGCGCCGCCGAAGAGCCGCGCGAGCGCGCGGAAGGGCAGGGTCACCACGGAGGCGATCGTCGAGCCGATCGAGCGGAGTACGTCGGCGATGGCACGGAACACGGGGGCCTCCTGCTGTCGGTCGTCGGGCCGCCGACCGCGGGATCGAACGTGACGCGGTCGGTCACTGTCCTCTCGGGTGTCCCGCTTCGGGCGGTGTAAACGGCCGGTCAGTGCTTGCCTATGAGGTCCGCCGGGAACGCGCCGGCCGCGACCGCGGTGCCCGTGAAGCCGCCGGCCAGCTCGGTGAGACGGGCCACCCCCGCCGCGCCCAGCTTTTCGTAGGGCGCCACGTCCAGGCGGTTCGTCTCGTCCTCCAGGGCCTTGCGCAGGTCCGCCCCGGCCTGCGTCAGCTCCCCGTCGGCCGCGAGCAGACCACGCTCGCGCAGCCGCCCCCGGGCCGCCTCCCACTCCCCGGAGGTCCAGCCCCGGGTGGAGATGGCCCACTTCGGCGCCATGCCCCGGCCGCTCGCGGTGTGGCTGACCAGCGCCTCCACGGGGTCCAGGCCCGAGGCCACCAGAGCGGCCAGGTGGCCGTCGCCGCGGTACTCCCGCAGCAGGGTGGTGGCGTGCCAGTACGCCAGGTGCGGCGCGTCCGGTACGGGCAGGTCGGCGTTGGCCGCGTACAGCGGGCGGGCCTGGCGCGTGCACCCCTCGGCGGCCCGCAGCGCCAGTTCCGCCGCCTCGGCCATCTCCTCGGACGCGACGGTCTCCTCGCCGAGGAGCCGGCGCAGCAGCGAGTCGACGGCCCGCAGCCGGGCGTCGAGGGCGGCCTGCGGGGAGAGGGTGTCCCAGACGGCGGGCACGTGACGGGCGATCAGCTCGTGGTTGAAGTTGTAGAAGGTCGCGGCGACCACACCCGCGCCGACCCGGCCGAGGGGCGCCGCGCGGGCGGCGAAGTAGATGGCGTCGGAGTCCCGGACCCCCTCCTGGGTGAACTCGCGCCCGAGGTCGGGGGAGAAGTACAGGGTCGAGTGGACCGGGTTCAGGGCGGCGTAACAGCGTCGGGCGGCCCGCTCGGGCAGAGTGGTCATGTCCCTATATTACTGACCGGTCGGTACGGGGTGGCGCGTACGGCCCCGATGGCAGGAAAGGAGGGGTACTCGTCATTGCGGCCATCCTCCGCCGGGCGGAAGGATGGCCGGCATGACAGAGCGATCCGTGCTGGTCGTCCTCTTCGACGAGGTGCAGAGCCTCGACGTGACGGGTCCGGTGGAGGTGTTCGCCGGGGCCGCGCGCTTCACCGGCGACCCGGACGCGTACCGCATCCGTACGGCCTCCCTGGACGGCGGCCCGGTCCGCACGTCCAGCGGGCTGGCGATCGTCCCCGACACCGCGCTCGACGCGGCCGCCGCGCCGCACACCCTGCTCGTGCCGGGCGGATCGGGCACCCGCGCGCCCGATCCGCGACTGGTCGCGTGGTTACGGGAGAACGCGCCGCGCGCCGAGCGGCTGGTGTCGGTCTGCACCGGCGCCCTGCTCCTCGCGGAGGCGGGACTGCTCGACGGGCGCCGGGCGACCACCCACTGGGTGGCGACCGACCTGCTGTCGCGGAAGTATCCGGCCGTGGACGTGGATCCGGACCCGATCTTCGTACGGGACGGGCGGGTGTCCACCTCCGCCGGGGTGACGTCGGGCATCGATCTGGCCCTGGCCCTGGTCGAGGAGGATCTCGGGCGGGACGCCGCGCTGACCGTCGCCCGTCATCTGGTGGTGTTCCTGCGACGGCCCGGCAACCAGGCGCAGTTCAGCGCCCGGCTCGCGGCCCAGACCGCCCAGCGCGGCCCGCTGCGTGACGTCCAGGCGTGGATCGGGGAACACCCAGGCGGCGATCTGTCCGTCGAGTCCCTGGCCGGGCGGGCGCGGCTCTCGCCCCGCCACTTCGCCCGCGCCTTCCGCGCGGAGACGGGCACCACGCCCGGCCGGTACGTGGACCGCGTCCGGCTCGAACACGCGCGGATGCTGCTGGAGGACAGCGCCGGCGGGATCGAGGAGATCTCCCGGGCGAGCGGCTACGGCACCCCGGAGGCGATGCGCCGGGCCTTCGTGAAGTCCCTGGGCACGTCCCCGGCGGAGTACCGCCGCCGCTTCCGGCCGCACCCGGCCCCGGCACCCGACGAACCCGCCGCCGACCCGACCCCGCCCCGTACCTGACGCCCCGTACCTGACGACCCGTACCGGACAACCCGTACCTGACGACCGTCACCTGACGCCCCACCACGCCCCACCACCGGAAGGCCCCCATGCAGATCGCGATCCTGCTCTTCGACCGGTTCACCGCCCTCGACGCCGTCGGCCCCTACGAGATCCTCTGCCGGACCCCCGGCGCCCGGACCGTCTTCGTCGCCGAGCGCGCCGGACCGGTGGTCAACGACCGGGGCGGACTTTCGCTCGTCGCCGAGCGGACACTCACCGAGGTGACCCGCCCCGACGTCGTCGTGGTGCCCGGCGGGCCCGGCCAGGGCGCGCAGATGGAGAACGAGGCCGTCCTCGGCTGGTTGCGGGCCGTGGACGCCACCACCACCTGGACCACCTCCGTCTGCACCGGCTCCCTCCTGCTCGCCGCCGCCGGGCTGCTCACCGGACGGCGCGCCACCACCCACTGGCTCTCGCTCGACCGGCTCGCGGGCCTGGGGGCAGAACCGACCGGCGAGCGGGTCGTCTTCGACGGCAAGTACGTCACAGCCGCCGGCGTCTCGTCCGGCATCGACATGGGCCTGAGCCTGCTCGGGCGGATCGCGGGCGACCGGGTCGCCCAGTCCGTACAGCTGATGACCGAGTACGACCCGCAGCCGCCCTACGACGCGGGATCGCCCGATAAGGCACCCGCCGACCTCGTCGCGGAGTTCCGGGCGGAGTGGCGGCCCCCGGTCACGGCGCCGTCCAGCTGAACCGCGGCTCACGCCGTTCCAGGAAGGCGGCGACCCCCTCCGCGGTGTCGCCGCTGCCGCGCGCCTGCTCCGTCCAGTACGCGTCACGCTCCTCCCCGTACGCCGCACGCTCGTCCGGGCCGGCGGCGAACTCCTTCGCCGCCGCCTGGGTCAGCTGCGAGCGCGAGACCAGCACCCGGGCGAACTCCGCCACCCGCGCGTCCAGTTCGCCCGCCGGCAGCACCTCGTCCACGAGGCCGGTGCGCAGCGCCCGTTCCGTGTCGATCAACTCGGCCGAGAACAGCAGGTACTTGGCCGTCGCCGGACCCACCAGGGACGCCAACCGCCGCGTGGAGGAGGCCGCGTACACGATCCCGAGCCGGGCCGGCGTCACCCCGAACCGCGCCCCCTCCTCCGCGAACCGCAGGTCGCACGCGGCGGCCATCTGGCAGCCCCCGCCGACGCACGACCCTCGTACGGCGGCCAGGGTCGGCTTGGGGAAGGCCGCCAGCGCGTCCTCCGCAGCCACCGCGAGCGACCGCGCGTCCTCACCGGGCTCCCGGAGCGTGGAGATGTCCGCGCCCGCGCAGAAGTGCGCGCCCTCGCCGGTCAGTACCAGCGCCCGTACGGCGGGGTCCGGGGCGAGCCGCCCGAGCAGCGGTGGCAGGTCCCGCCACATCCGGGCCGTCATCGCGTTGCGCTTGGCCGGATGGCGGATGACGACGGTCGCGATGCCGTCCGCGACGCTGTGCAGCAGCTGGGGCTCCATGCGCCGGATCGTATCCGGGGCGCGCGAGCGCCCCTGAGGACCGTCCTCACGAGCCCCACATACAAGTCCCACCGCCCCTCCAGACAGCCCTCACCCAACCGACGAAACACGGCACGGGACGATCAGAGCCGGTCGGATGTCCGACGTGTCCGCAACAAGGTGATCGGACACCATCAATAACGGCTGACTTCTGTTCAGTAGGCCGGGCGGGACCTGCCCGTTCCCAAGACTCGGTATCCGTTGGACGTCGCCGGCGGACACAGCCGGTCAAGCCGAGGGTGGGTGCCACAGGATGGTGGAGAGCCGCGGGAGTGTTCCGGCCCGGCCGCTGTCGTACGAAGGAGTGTGGCGGTTCACCGCTCCCACCGTCGACGTCTCCGTGCCGCAGGCCCGGCATGCCGTACGCGATCTGCTGAAGCGCCAGGGCGTGCCGGTCAGGGACGACGTCGTCCAGGGGGTGCTGCTGATCGTCTCCGAGCTGGTCACCAACGCCGTACGGCACGCGGCCCTGCTCTCGCCCGAGCTGGCCGTCGAGGTGGCGATCGAGGCGGAGTGGATCCGGGTGTCGGTGGAGGACAACCACCCCTACCGCCCGAAGGCGCTGGAGACCGACTACGCGCAGACCGGCGGGCGCGGGCTGCTCCTCGTACGGGAGATCGTGCGGGAGGCGGGCGGCGGCTTCGACATGGAGCAGACCGCCGGTGGCGGGAAGATCATCTGGGCGGCGCTTCCCCTCAGGTCACCGCTCGACGATCCCCCGCTCCGGGAGGGTGTCACCAGCCCCCGGCCGGCCCTGTGAGCTCTCTGATCGCCGGGCGCGCCGCGTCCAGCACGCTCATGAACCACGCGGAGAAGCGCGCCTCGTCGTGACGTTTCGTCAGCTCCGCGGGGGTGACGAACACCGTCTCGCCGACCTCTTCCGGGTCGGGCAGCGGCGGCGCCTGCGCCATGCCGACGAAGAGGTGGTTGTACTCCTGCTCCACCAGCCCGGAGTCCGGGTCGGGGTGGTTGTAGCGGACCGTGCCGGCCTCGGCGAGCAGCGACGGCGAGATGCCCAGCTCCTCGTAGGTCCGCCGGGCGGCGGCGGCGAACGGCGCCTCGCCCGGGTACGGGTGCCCGCAGCAGGTGTTCGACCAGACACCGGGGGAGTGGTACTTGCCGAGCGCGCGGCGCTGGATGAGCAGTCGGCCCTGCTCGTCGAAGAGGAAGACGGAGAACGCCCGGTGCAGCTTCCCGGGCGGCTGGTGGGCGGAGAGCTTCTCGGCGGTGCCGATGGTCCGGCCGAGCTCGTCGACCAGCTCCAGCAGGATTGGCTCTGGTACCCCGTTCGACGAGTCCGGTACCCCGTTCGGCGAGCTGCTCGCCTCAGTGACTGGTGTGGTCGGCATAACCATCCTTCGCTTCGGGCCTCGAGCCCCAAGTCTGCCGTACAAAAGCCCCGTGTCCGCACTTCGAACGTGTGGGCATGTCTGTTCGCCCGGCCGGCCGGCCGAGCGCCTCAGTGGCAGAGTTTCGCCTCGTGCTCGGCGTGTCCCCGGGGTTCCAGCTGGAACGTGCAGTGCTCCACGTCGAAGTGGGTCCCGAGGCATCCCTGGAGGTCGTGCAGCATCTTCTCGTGCCCCACCGAGTCCAGCGCGTCCTGGTCCACCACCACGTGGGCGGAGAGCACCGGCATGCCCGAGGTGATCGTCCAGACGTGCAGGTCGTGGACGTCGGCCACACCGGGCAGCGCGAGCATGTGGGCCCGTACCTCCGCCATGTCGACATTCCTGGGCGCCGCCTCCAGCAGCACGTTGAGCGTCTCTCTGAGGAGCTTCACCGTACGCGGGACGATCATCAGACCGATCAGCAGGCCCGCGATCGGGTCGGCGGTCTGCCACCCCGTGGTCAGGATGATCACGGACGACACGAGCACGGTGAACGAGCCGAGCGTGTCGGCGAGCACCTCCAGATAGGCCCCGCGCACGTTGAGGCTCTCCTTCTGCCCACGCACCAGCAGGGAGAGGGACACCAGGTTGGCGGCCATGCCGATCAGCGCGAAGACGATCGCCAGACCGCCCCGCGTGTCCGGCGGCACGATGAACCGCTCGATCGCCTCGTACAGCAGATAGCCGCCGACCCCCAGCAGCAGGAGGCAGTTGGCCAGCGCGGCGAGGATCTCCGCCCGCGCGTAGCCGAAGGTACGGCTGGTGTCGGCGGGCCGGGCCGCGAAGTGGATCGCCAGCAGCGCCAGGCCGAGGCCGACCGCGTCCGTCGCCATGTGCGCGGCGTCGGCGACCAGGGCGAGCGAGTCGGCCGCGATGCCACCGATGATCTCCACGACCATCACGGACAGCGTGATGCCCAGGGCGATCCGCAGCCGTCCCTGGTACGCCGCCGCGGCCGTCCCGGTCGGCGGTGGTCCTCCGTGCGTGTGGCCGTGGTCGTGCCCTGCCCCCATGGGGACGCCTCCCGGTCGTCTCGGTGAAGTGCCGACCACGTCAGTGAACTACGGACGGGGGGTATCCGACAACACGGGACTGAACACCGTTGTCATATGCTCTGACCTGCGAAAACGGCCCACCGGACGGCCGCCGGGGTGATCCGCCGGAAGGGCGCGGAAGCACGCAGGTCAGAGCGCCGGCCAC
Source organism: Streptomyces sp. SID3212 (assembly GCF_009865405.1). GTDB lineage: Bacteria > Actinomycetota > Actinomycetes > Streptomycetales > Streptomycetaceae > Streptomyces. Next base: position 8,877 of record NZ_WWJY01001141.1, read on the forward strand.
GTCATCCGACGGGCGCGGGGCGGTGCTGCGCCTGCCAGCCCTCCCACGCCGACGCGACCATGTCCCGTACGTCACGGGTGGCCGTCCAGCCCAGCTCGCGCGCGATCAGCTCCACCGAGGCCACGGCCTTCGCCGCGTCCCCGGGGCGCCGGGCCTCGATCACCGGAGGTGTCCGGTGGCCGGTGACCTCCGCGACCAGGTCGGCGAGTTCCCGTACGGAGACGCCGACCCCGCGTCCGATGTTCAGGGTCAGATCACCCGCGCCGGGCCGCTCCGCCAGCCGCCGGGCCGCCGCGAGATGCGCGTCGGCGAGATCCGCCACATGGATGTAGTCCCGGACGCCCGTGCCGTCCGGCGTCGGGTAGTCGTCGCCGAAGACACGGGGCGCCTCCCCTCGGCTGATCCGGTCGAAGAACATCGGAATGATGTTGAACACCCCGGTATCCGCCAGCTCGGGCCGCGCGGCACCCGCCACGTTGAAATAGCGCAGACAGCCGGTGGCGATCCCGTGCGCCTTCCCCGTCGCCCGCACCAGCCACTCGCCCGCGAGCTTCGTCTCGCCGTACGGGTTGATCGGGACGGCCGGCGTCTCCTCCGTGATCAACTCCACATCCGGTACGCCGTACACGGCGGCGGACGAGGAGAACAGGAAGCGCCCCACCCCGGCCGCGACGACCGCGTCGAGCAGCACCGTCAGGCCGTGCAGGTTCTCCCAGTAGTAGCGCAGCGGCTGCTCCACGGACTCGCCGACCTGCTTCTTCGCCGCCAGATGCACCACACCGGTGACCTCGTGCTCCGCCAGGACCCCGTCCACCGCATCCCGGTCCAGCAGCGAGCCCCGTACCAGCGGAATCTCCGCAGGCAGCCGCCCGGCGACGCCCGTCGACAGATCGTCGAGCACCACCACCCGCTCGCCCGCCCCGCTCATGGCCCGCGCCACGTGCGCCCCGATATAGCCCGCCCCACCTGTGATCAGCCACGTCATGCCGCCACCCTAAGGGCTGCCGCCCGGCCGCCGGGGTCCGTACGGCGGAGCCGGCCGGGGTCGTACGGCAGCGGCCTCGGCCCGGCGGCGGTTTGTGGGCGGCGCGGTGATCGACAATGATGATCTCCGCCCGGGACCCCGTTCAGACCATGGCGTCCTGTGCGTAAACGCCCGGTGAACTCAGGCTTCCGTTCATCCGATAGCCTCTGCCGACGTGTCGCCCCCCGGAATCCCGGGGCACGGGCCTGTCGCAGGACAGGCCCTGGTCGCCGCGCACCAACCCTGATCAGTGCCAAGGAGTGAGTTCGTCTGTCGACCGCCATCCTCACCGGTCTCCCGGTACCCGGATCGTCGCTCGCGCACGATCTGCGGTCGCTGGGATTCGACGTACGCACCGCCACCAGCACGGCCGAAACGGTCAGCCTGATCGCCGAGGTCCCGCCGGCCGAGCGTGTCGCCCTCGTCGACCCCCGCTTCGTCGGCCATCTCCACGCCCTGCGCCTCGCGCTGACCGACCCCCGCTTCCCGCTCGCCGCCGTGACCGGCGCGCTCACCGCGCAGCCCGAGGCCCGTACCGCGCTGGTACGCGCCACCGGCGCCGTCGAGCGGAGCGCCGCGCTGTCCCCGGCCGCCGCCGACCACACGGCAGGCACCGCCGGGACCACCCAGCTCTCCTCCGCCG
>NZ_WWJY01001142.1 GCF_009865405.1 Streptomyces sp. SID3212
GGTGCCGCTCGGCGCGGTCGCCCCGGTCGAGGGGCGCCCCGGCAGCTGGATCGCGGCGGCCGGCACCGGTGTGTGCCTGCTCGAAGCGGACGGGACGACCCGGTGGCACGGCAGGCCGGAGGAGAACGCGACTCCGGCGGCCCGGATGAACGACGGGGTCGCCGACCCGCGAGGCCGGTTCTGGGCGGGCAGCATGGCGTACGACGCGGTGGACGGCGCGGGGTCGCTGTACCGCCTCGACCGCGACGGCACGCTGACCCGGGTCCTGACGGGCGTCACCGTCCCGAACGGGCCCGCGTTCTCCGCCGACGGGACGCTCCTCTTCCTCGCGGACAGCGCGCGCGGCGTCGTCAGGACGTACCCCGTCGACCCGGCCACCGGCGACCTGGGCGAGCCGTCCGTCTTCACGACACTGGAGGCGGGCAGCCCCGACGGCCTGGCCGTGGACCAGGAGGGCGGCCTGTGGACCGCGGTCTGGGGCAGGGGCGCGGTCCACCGCTACCGCCCCGACGGCACGCTCGACCGCGTGGTCCCCGTGCCCGCCGCGCAACCCGCCGGGGTGTGCCTGGGCGGCGACGACGGCCGCACGCTGTACGTCACCAGCGCCCGTACGGGCCTCACCCACCCCACCCCACTCGACGGCGCGGTCTTCGCGCTACGGGTCGAGACCCCGGGCCGCCCGACGCCCCCCTACCGCCCGACGAGCGCCGCATGAACGCTTCCCCCACGAACCCGAGCAAACCGACCGACGCCCGCGCACCTGCTTCCGCCCCCCGGGCGCAGGCGCTCCCCGGCCACGCGCCCGCCCCCGGTGACCGCACGTCCCCACCCCGCCCGTTCGGGCCGGGTCCGGTCGTGTGTGTCGGTGAGACCATGGCCGCCCTGGCGCCCGAACCGGTCGCGCCGCTCGACGGTGCGGACCTCCTGCGTCTCGACATCGCGGGCGCCGAGTCGAACGTCGCCGTCTACCTGGCCGACCATGGCGTGCCCGCCCGCTGGGTGTCGGCCGTCGGTGACGATCCGTTCGGGCGGCGGATACGGCGCCGGGTCGCGGGCTTCGGGGTGGACGTCTCCGGGGTGCGCACCGACCCGGCGCGTCCGACGGGTCTTCTGGTCAAGGACCCGGGAGCGGACGGGACCCGCGTCCACTACTACCGGCGCGGCTCCGCCGCCTCCGCGCTCGGTCCCGAGGTGCTGCGCTCAACGGCCCTCCAAGGAGCGGGACTTGTCCACCTGAGCGGCATCACCCCTGCCCTGTCGGCCAGTTGCCTCGCCCTGGTGGACGCGGCACTCGCGCCGGACCGGCCGTACCCCGTCAGCTTCGACGTCAACCACCGCCCCGCGCTGTGGAACGACCGGCCTGCCCCGGAGATCCTGCTCGCGCTCGCCGACCGCGCCGACCTCGTCCTCGTCGGTCTGGACGAGGCGCAGGCGCTGTGGGGTCCCACCGTTACGGACGCGGCAGCGGTACGCGCGCTGCTGCCGGGCCCGTACACCCTGGTGGTCAAGGACGGTTCCCGCGAGGCCACGGCCTTCCTCGGCCCCGTGCCGTACACCGTGCCCGCCCTGAAGGTCGAGGTCGTCGAACCGGTCGGCGCGGGAGACGCGTTCGCGGCCGGCTTCCTGGCGGGCCTGCGGGACTCGGGCGATCCGGTACGGGCCCTGCGCCTGGGCCACCTCACCGCGGCGTCCGCGCTCCAGGTCTCCTCGGATCACGGGCCTCTGCCGTCCGTGGCCCGGACGCGCCACCTGCTCGGGGCGGACGACGGGACGTGGGCCACGGCAACGCCGTGAAGCTGTATGGCGCGTGACGTGTACCCCGTACCGCGGTATGGCGTCACGCGGTACGGCGGGACGTGTACGCCGTCACGCCGTACGGCCCCGCCGCCCTACTGCGCCGCGACCGTCCCCGTGTCCTGCGCCCGCGCCTCGGGCCCCCACGCGGGGGTCGTGCCCGCCAGCTGGCACACCATCAGATAGAACGGGATCGGCGGGGTGTACGGCGACGGGGAGTCCGGCCAGTGGATCAGCCGGGGATGCTCCGCCGGTACGTTCGTCCCCACCACGTACCGCGCCGGAGCGGGCCACTTCAGATCGAGGTCGGAGCCCGACGGCACGATCCACCACCACCAGTCGGTGTCGGCGAAGACGCAGCCCGTCCTGGGCAGCCGGGCCAGCAGCCGGAAGCCGTGCCGCGCCGGGACGCCCACCGCGTCACAGCCCAGCGAGGCGGGCAGGGCGGCCGGCAGGGCCAACTCCACCCGGCCGCCGGTGTGGTCGGGAAGAAGATGGTCGCCGCGCAGCCCACGGGAGAGCCGGTGCAGCGCCGTCCTCAGCACATCGGCTCCGACGCGCGGCCGGACCAGGCCGGCCGTACCTGGCGTGCCGCGCCGTGCGGCAACTCGGCCCAGACCACCCGCCCAGGACCGTATCCCGACGTGTCGTGGGCCCCCCAGCCCGTACACAGGGAATCGATCAGGAAGAGTCCGCGGCCGCCCTCGTCGTCCGAGTGCGGGTGCATCTGCGGCCCGGTCGGGCCGTACCCCTGGTCCTCCACCGCTATGCGCAGGTGACCCTCGCCCTCCCGTATCTCGCAGACGACGTGGTCCCCGGCGGCGTGCACGACCGCGTTGGTCACCAGCTCGGACACGACGAGGATCGCGGTCTGGCAGGTGTCGTCGTCCATCCCCCAACGGAGGAGTCGCTCAGCGGTCAGTTTCCTGGCCCGGCCCACCGACTCGGCGCGGGCCGGCAATTCGAATCCGTAACGCCGGACAACGTTGCCAGGACGCTGGGTGATGAGCTGGGGGGTGGGCGCGTTACCAGGTGCCACGACCGATTCCTAACGGTGGGGAGCCGGCAGACGCGCACAAGACCTCTCCCGTGGCAAGGCGCGGCGACCGTGTGAACTGGTTCACCCCACCACTGTCCACCCGTGGGAGACACTTGGCAAGTAGCACTCTGAATTTTCCAGAGTGCCGTGTTCTTCGTGCTCCCGGCATGGCAGACTGCTGGCATCCGTGCATGGGGAGGTCCCAAAAGTGAGTGAACCGCGGTCAGCCCCGACCGTGGGTCAGGTCGTCCTCGGCAGACGTCTCCAGGACCTGCGTGAGCGTTCCGGGCTCAAACGCGAGGAAGCCGCCAAGCTTCTGCGCGTCGCCCCGGCGACGATCCGCAGGATGGAGACCGCCGAGGTCACTCTCAAGATCCCCTATGTACAGGTGCTGCTCAAGGCGTACGGAATCAACGACGCGGAGGCCGAGTCCTTCGTCGAGCTCACGGAGGAGGCGAACAAGCCCGGCTGGTGGCAGCGGTTCCACGACATCCTGCCGGACTGGTTCAGCATGTACGTCAGCCTGGAGGGCGCCGCTGCCCTCCTGAGGACGTACGAGCCGCATTTTGTCCCCGGACTGCTCCAGACCGAGGACTACGCACGATCCGTCATGCGGGCAGGCGCCGTGGGGCAGGCGAGGCCCGAGGACATCGAGCGCCACGTGGCGCTCCGCATGGAACGCCAGTCGCTGCTCACCCGTCCCGACGCGCCCAGATTCTGGGTCATCATGGACGAGACGGTGCTGCGGCGCCCGGTGGGCGACAGCCCGGAGATCATGCGGGAGCAGATCGACCGGCTGCTCGACACGTCCGCCCTGCCCAACGTGACCCTCCAGATCGCGGAGTTCTCGAGCGGACACCATCCCGGTACGTACGGGCCGTTCGTGATTTTCCGCTTCGCCGTACCGGAGCTGCCCGACATGGTCTACAGCGAGTACCTGACCGGCGCCGTCTACCTCGACGCGCGACCCGAGGTGGCCACTCACCTGGAGGTCATGGACCGGATGGCGGCGCAGGCCGCCACTGCACCACGCACGAAGGAGATCCTCCGGGATGTCCGCAAGGAGCTGTGAATGGATCCCATATACAACGGCATGCCGGCCGCCGACCTCGGCGCCGAAGGCTGGCACAAGCCGTGGAGCGGCGGCAACGGCGGCAACTGCATCGAGGCCATGAAGCTGGCCGACGGCAGGGTCGCGGTGCGCCAGTCCGCCGACCCTGACGGCCCCGCACTGATCTACACCACCGGAGAGATCGCCGCTTTCATCCAGGGCGCCAAGTCGGGCCAGGCGGATTTCCTGCTCACCTGAACCGCGTTCGTCCACCGTTCCCGTCCAGCCCGCACCATCCGGCCGAAGTCCCCGTTCACGGCCCGGAGTTCCCGCTCACGGACCGAAGTCCCTGCTCACAGACCGCAGTTCCCGCTCACAGACCCTGAGACTCATGGAGCGCACATGACCGGGCACGACGCCATCGACACCACCAGGCCCCACCCGGCCCGGGTGTACGACTGGCTTCTCGGCGGCAAGGACAACTATCCGGTCGACGAGCAGATGGCGCAGCAACTGCTCGCCCTGGACGCGAGAGCGCCGGAGATGGCCCGCGTCAACCGGGCCTTCATGCACCGCGCCACGCGCTGGCTCGGCATGACGGGCGGGGTGCGGCAGTATCTCGACATCGGTACGGGCATCCCGACCGCGCCCAATCTCCACCAGATCGCCCAGGAGGTCGCCCCCGACTCCCGGATCGTCTACACGGACAACGACCCGATCGTCCTCCGGCACGCGGAAGCCCTGCTCCGCAGTACCCCGGAGGGCGTGACGGAGTACGTCCAGGCCGACGCGCGGGAGCCCGGCGCCATCATCGAGGCGGCCGGCAAGAGCCTCGACCTGAGCAAGCCGGTGGCGCTCTCGCTGATCGCGCTGCTCCACTTCATCTCGGACGAGGACGGGGCGCACGACCTGGTACGCGCCCTCCTCGCCCCCCTGGCACCCGGCAGTTACCTGGTCCTGTCCCATGTCACCGGCGACTTCGCGCCGGAGACGTCGGACCGGGCGCGTGCGCTGTACAAGGAGCGGGGCCTCACCCTGGTCCCGCGCACGCGCGACGAGTTCGCGGCCTTCTTCGACGGGCTCGAACTGGTCGGCCCGGGTGTTTCCCTTGCCACGGACTGGCGTCCCGAGCTGGGTGAGGTCATCCCTCTCTCCGGCGACGGACCCATCCCCGGATACGCGGGCGTGGCACGCAAACCGTAAGTGGGTGGGGTACGGGCGGGTGGCGCCGCAGCACTTTTCAGGTGCGCTGCGGCGCCTCGCGCGTCCCCTCCCGTCCGCAGGGGACTGGCGCCGGTCTTGGGGGACCGGCGCCAGTCCCGTCAGTTCTCCCCGGACCCGCCGGGCTCGGCGGTTCCGTCACTTCCGCAGGTACGCCAGCCCGGGATGGACGTCCGTGTAGGCGTCGAGCAGCCGCCGGGCCACGGCGACCGAGTCGACCAGCGGATGCAGCGCGAACGCGCGCACCGCGTCCTCGCGTGACCCGCTCTCCGTGGCCGCCAGCACCGCGCGTTCCACCGCCTTGACCGACGTCACCAGCCCCACCGCGTGGTACGGCAGCGGGTCGACCGACACCGGATGCGCGCCGTTCGCGTCGACCAGGCACGGCACTTCGACGACGGCGTCCGCGTCCAGCACCGACAGGGTGGTGCGGTTGCGGACGTTGAGGATCAGGGTCGCGCTCTCGTTGCGCGCGACGGCCCGCATCAGGGCGAGCGCGACCTGTTCGTACCCGCCCGATCCAAGGTCCTCGTCGTCCCGTTCACCGACCCCGGCGGCATCACGGTTGGCCGCCATGTACGTGGCCTCACGGTCGGCGAGGGTACGGTGCCACGCGCCGAGCGCCGAGCCGTCACCGCCCACCGTGCCGGCGTGGCCCGCCAACTCCGCGTAGAACCCGGCCTGCTGGTCCCGCAGATACGCGCCGCGCGTCCGCTCGGCCCCCTGATAGGCGTGTACGGCCTCACGGTTGAAGTAGTAGTAGTGCAGATACTCGTTCGGGATCGCGCCGACCGACCGCAGCCACTCGGGCCCGAAGAGCTTGCCCTCCTCGAAGGAGCCCAGCAGCTCCGGATCGGCCAGCAGCCGGGGCAGGTGGTCGCGGCCCCCCACCCACAGCCCGCGCAGCCAGCCCAGATGGTTCAGCCCCACGTAGTCGAACCACGCCCGGTCCGGGTCCACCCCGAGCACCCGCGCGACCCGCCGGCCCAGACCGACGGGGGAGTCGCAGATACCGATGACCCGGTCACCGAGCACGCGGGACATCGCCTCCGTCACCAGCCCGGCCGGATTGGTGAAGTTGATGACCCAGGCGTCCGGGGCCAGCGCCGCCACCCGCCGCGCGATGTCCACCGCGACCGGGACGGTCCGCAGCCCGTACGCGATCCCGCCCGCCCCGACCGTCTCCTGACCCAGCACCCCCTCGGCCAGCGCCACCCGCTCGTCGGCCGCGCGCCCCTCCAGACCGCCCACCCGGATGGCGGAGAACACGAAGTCCGTGCCCCGCAGCGCGTCGTCCAGGTCGGTGGTGACGGTGACCTCCGGCGCGTCCGCCACCCCGTCGGCCTGCTCGGCCAGGACCCGCGCGACCGCCCCGAGCCGGGCCGCGTCCACGTCGTACAGCGTGACCCGGTCGACCCGGCCCTCCGCGCGGTCCCGGAGCAGCGCCCCGTACACCAGCGGCACCCGGAAACCGCCCCCGCCCAGAATCGTCAGCCTCATACCCGGTCCGCCTCCACCTCGGTCGCCTGCATGGACCGATCATCCACGACACGGCCCACGCCGCACGCGCCCCTCACCCCGCGTACGGATCCGGCACCTCCCCCTCCCGGGACAGGAAGTCGAAGTCGCAGCCCGTGTCGGCCTGGGTGATGTGGTCGTTGTAGAGCGCCCCGTACCCCCGGCCGTATCGCGGCGGCGGTGCGACCCACTCGGCGCGCCGCCGCGCCAGCTCGTCCTCGGACACCTCCAGCCGCAGCGAGCGGGCCGCCACGTCGAGTGTGATCAGGTCGCCGGTACGGACCAGGGCGAGCGGGCCCCCGACGTACGACTCGGGCGCGATGTGCAGCACGCACGCGCCGTAACTCGTGCCGCTCATGCGGGCGTCGGAGATCCGCACCATGTCCCGCACCCCCTGCTTGAGGAGGTGGTCCGGGATCGGCAGCATGCCGTACTCGGGCATCCCGGGCCCGCCCTTGGGGCCCGCGCCGCGCAGCACCAGCACATGCCCGGCCGTGATGCCGAGCGCGGGATCGTCGATGGTGCGCTGCATCGTGCGGTAGTCGTCGAAGACGATCGCGGGACCGGTGTGGCGGAGCAGGGCCGGATCGGCGGCGATGTGCTTGATCACGGCCCCGTCGGGGCAGAGGTTGCCGCGCAGCACCGCCACCCCGCCCTCGTCCGCGAGGGGTCGGTCACGCGGGCGGATCACCTCCGGGTTGTGGACCACCGCGCCCGCCAACTGCGCGCGCAGGGTGGGGTGGGCCACCGTCGGCCGGTCCAGATGCAGCAGATCCGTCAACTGCCCCAGGAACGCGGGGAGTCCGCCCGCGAAGTGGAAGTCCTCCATCAAGTACCGCCCGCCGGGCCGCAGATCGGCCAGCACCGGGACCGTGCGGGCGATCCGGTCGAAGTCGTCCAGCGTGAGCCGCACCCCGCTGCGCCCGGCCATGGCGATCAGATGGATGACGGCGTTGGTCGAACCGCCCAGCGCCAGCACGGTGGTGACGGCGTCGTCGTACGCCTCCCGCGTCAGCACCCGCGACAGGGTGAGGTCCCGCCCGACGAGGTCCACGATCAGCCGGCCCGACGCGGCGGCCATCCGCTCGTGGCCGGAGTCCACGGCCGGTACGGACGACGCGCCGGGCACGGTCACGCCCAGCGCCTCGGCCGCCGCCGTCAGGGTGGAGGCGGTGCCCATCGTCATGCAGTGGCCGGGGGAGCGCGCCAACCCGCTCTCCAGCTCCGCCAGTTCACGGTCGCCGATGAGACCGGCCCGCCGGTCGTCCCAGTACTTCCACATGTCCGTCCCGGAGCCCAGTACCTGGTCGCGCCAGTGACCCGGCAGCATCGGCCCCGCGGGCACGAACAGGGTCGGCAGATCCACACTGGCCGCACCCATCAGCAGGGCGGGTGTGGTCTTGTCGCAGCCGCCCATCAGGACCGCGCCGTCCACGGGGTACGAGCGCAGCAACTCCTCGGTCTCCAGGGCGAGAAGGTTCCGGTAGAGCATGGGGGTCGGCTTCTGGAACGTCTCCGACAGGGTGGCGACGGGGAACTCCAGCGGGAAGCCACCCGCCTGCCACACCCCCCGCTTCACCGCCTGCGCGCGCTCGCGCAGATGGACATGGCAGGGGTTGATGTCGCTCCAGGTGTTGAGGATCGCGACGACCGGCTTGCCGAGGTGCTCCTCGGGGAGGTAGCCGAGCTGGCGGGTGCGGGCGCGGTGGCTGAACGACCGCAGCCCGTCCGTGCCGTACCACTGATGGCTGCGCAGTTCGTGCGGGGCGACCGGGGTCTCCCGGGCCTTCACGCGTCCCACGTCCTCACGAGCGCCGCGATCTCCGCGCGGGTCCCGGCGGGCAGGGTACTGCTCGGTGGCCGTACGTCACGGCGGCAGAGACCGAGCGCGGCGAGGGCCTCCTTGACGACGGACACGTTGTCGGCGGAGTGCCGCGCGGCGCGCAGCTCCTCGAACGGGCGGATCCGCTCGCAGACCGCCCGCGCGGCCGGGGCGTCACCGGCGCGCAGGGCGGCGAGCAGGGCGAGGGAGAGGTCCGGCGCCACATTGACGAGACCCGAGGTGAAGCCGGTCGCGCCGCCGGCCCAGTAGGCGGGGGCGTACAGCTCGGCCAGCCCGGCGACCCAGACGAAGCGGTCGGGGCCGGTCCCGCCGGTCCCGCCCGTCGTGCCGGTCCCGCCGGTGGCGTCCCGGCCCGCGTCCTGGGCGAAGGCGGCGAAGCGGGTCGCGTCGGGGACCGCGTACTTCACCCCGATGACGTTGGGGCACAGCGCCCCCAGCCGCGCCAGTGCCCCGGCCGTGATCAGCGGGTCGCGGATGTACGGGACGACCCCGAGCCCAGGGACGGCGTCGGCGACGGTCCGCTGGTACGCGACCCAGCCCTCCTGCGAGACGTACGGGTGCACGGGCTGATGCACCATGATCATGGACGCCCCGGTGTCTCCGGCGTGCCGGGCGGCGGCCACCGCCGAGACCAGGTCGTGGCCCACCCCGACGACCACCTCGGCACGGTCACCGACCTCCGCCACGGTCAACTCCACCACCCGCAGGCGCTCTTCGGGGGAGAGGGCGTAGAACTCGCCGGTGTTCCCGTTGGGGGTGACGGTCCGTACCCCCGCGTCCAGCAAGCGGCGCAGCAGCGCGCGGTACGCGATGGTGTCGACGGTTCCGTCGGCGGCGAAAGGGGTCACGGGAATGGCCACGACGTCGGCGAGCGCGGCCCGGACCCGGGAGAAGTCAGTCACGCTTCCTCCTCCGACACCGGAGGCGCCTCCGCCGTCCAGGCCGGGAACGCCCCCCGGACGAAACGGTCGATGTGGCCGTGGAGCGCCCGCGCCGCGCCGTCCGCGTCACCCGCGCGCGCCAGGCGCAGGATGTCGCGGTGCTCGGCCGCCTCGCGCTCCCACGTGGCGTCGGCGGACCAGGCGACCGTGGCCACCAGCGCGGCCTGGTCGCTGACCTCGTCCAGCATCCGCACCAGCAGTGGATTGCCGCACGCGACGTGCAGCGCGCGGTGGAAGTCCCGGTTGGCGAGGGACCGTTCGGCCGCGTCGGCCGCGGCCCCCGCCCGTACCAGCGCGTCCGCCGCCGTGTCGAACGGGGCCGCCGCGACGACGGAGCGCCGCAGCGCCTCCGGCTCCAGCAGCAGCCGTACGTCGTACACCTCACGCGCCATCGCCGCGTCGACCGTACGGACGGTGACGCCTCTGTACTGGCTCATCACCACCAGTCCGCTGCCCGCGAGCGTCTTCAGCGCCTCGCGGACGGGGGTCTTGGAGACGCCGAACCGCGCGGCCAGATCCGCCTCCACGAGCGGCTGCCCCGGTGGCAGCCCGCCGGTCAGGATGTGGTGTCGGACGGCCTCCAGCACGAACTGCGTACGGGAGGGGATCGGGACCGGCGTGAAGACCATGGGCGCTCCTCGCTCAACTCACGGATCATGCTTCATATATGACGTATGAAGTACGACGGAGAGGGAGGCTAGGCCGAGGACGCGGCCGCGTCAATGGCGCCCGGGTCGCGCCCGGGTCGGGCGGGCCGCCCGGGGCGTCAGAGGGCGTGCCCCACCGTCACGTCCACCTGGTCCGGGACCTCCTCGTGCTGGTCGCCCACCGACAGCGTGCCGGTCGGCTCGAACAGCAGCATCGACGCGCCCCGCGGCGAGGACGGCTTGTGCCAGGTGCCGCGCGGGACGACGAACACCGATCCGCGGGCGAGGGTGACGGTCCGCTCGGCGCCGTCCTCGCGCAGGGCGATGAGCAGCTCCCCGTCGAGGACCTGGAAGAACTCGTCGGTGTTCTCGTGCACGTGCCAGACGTGCTCGCCCGCGACCTTCGCGACGCGCACGTCGTAGTCGTTGACGCGCGCGACGATGCGCGGGCTCCAGATGGCGTCGAAGGAGTCGAGGGCGGTGCTCAGTGCGAGCGGTTCGTCGGTCATGGGTCCATCGTCGTTCTGGCGCCGGATGAGCGAAAGTGCTAGGAATCGCACATGGCGCAAGATTTCTCGCATCGGGTGGTCATGATCGTCGCGGAGGGCTCCAACCCGTTCGAGATGGGCGTGGCGACGGAGCTGTTCGGCCTGGCCCGGCCGGAGCTGGACACGGCCTGGTACGACTTCGAGCTGTGCGCGGAGAGCCCGTCGGTCACCATGCACGCCGGGTTCTTCAGGCTCTCGAGGGTGTCGGGGCTTGATGCGGTCGACCGGGCGGACACCGTGATCGTCCCGAACCGCCCGGATCCCGAGAACGACCCCTCCCCGGCGGTCCTGGACGCGGTACGCCGGGCGGCGGCGCGCGGCGCCCGGCTGGCGAGCTTCTGCACGGGTTCCTTCGTCCTGGCGGCGGCGGGGGTGCTGGACGGGCGGCGGGCGACGACCCACTGGCGGTGGGCGGACCTGTTCGCGGAGCGGTTCCCCGCCGTACGGCTCGACCGGGACGTGCTCTTCGTCGACGAGGGGGACGTCGTCACGGCGGCGGGCAGCGCGGCGGCGCTCGACGCGTCCCTCCAGCTGATCCGCCACGACCACGGGGCGCGGACGGCCGTCGCGGTGAGCCGCCGGCTGGTCTTCGCGTTGCACCGCGACGGCGGCCAGCAGCAGTTCGTGGAACAGCCGCTCCCCGAGGTCCCCGACACCTCCCTCTCCCCCCTGCTGACCTGGGCGGCGACCCGCCTGGCCGCCCCGCTCACCACGGCGGACCTGGCGGCCCGCGCGACGATCAGCCAGGCCACCCTGCACCGCCGATTCCGCAGCCAGCTGGGCACGACCCCACTGGCCTGGCTCACCGCGCAGCGGGTGGCGCTGGCCTGCCGCCTGATGGAGGAGGGAGAGGTACGCCTGGACCGGGTGGCCCGCCTGAGCGGCCTGGGCACGGCGGCGAACCTGAGATCCCAGCTGAAGCGCCGTACGGGCCTGCCTCCCACGGCGTACCGCCACCGCTTCGCCGCCATGTGACCGGGGACCGGGCGCACGCGTCCCGGGCGCACGCGCCCGGGCGTGCACGTCCCAGGCAGGCACGCCCGCGAGGCAGAATGGGGACATGGCCCGACGCCCCCACCGCCAGACGCGCCCCGCGCGCACCACGCCCGCCCCCTCCCCGGTCTCGCCCTCGACCGCCTCGCCCTGCCCCTGCGGCCGGCCCGTGTCGTACGGGGAGTGCTGCGGGCGCTACCACGTCGGGCCCGCCACCGCGCCCACGGCCGAGGCGCTGATGCGGTCCCGCTACAGCGCGTTCGTCGTGCTGGACGCGTCGTACCTGCTCAGGACGTGGGATCCGGCCACCCGCCCGAACGGCCTCGAACTGGACCCCACCACCCGCTGGACGGGACTGGACATCCTGGAGACGACGGACGGCACCCCGTTCCACACCACGGGCACGGTCACCTTCCGCGCCTCGTACACCCAGCAGGGCCACCCGGGCGCCCTCCACGAACGCAGCCGCTTCACCCGCCACGACGGCGCCTGGGTGTACGTGGACGGCACGTACCTGGACTAGAGGTCGCCTCCGCCGGACACTGGCGTATGGAATTCCTTGTTTTCATGACCTTGCCCGGCCTGGTCATCCTGCTGACGGTGACGGCCTTCGCCGACCAACTGCTGCTGCGCGTGGGGCGCGCCGGTCTGCTGCCGTGGCGGAACAGCGTCCGGCAGGGGCAGATATCGGCCACCGGATTCGAGCAGCTTCACGCGAGCTTCTCGCCGGGCAAGCAGAGCGAGTTGAAGGAGCGCCGGTCGGCGCTCATTCTGCGGGACGACGAGGAGGACGGGGCGCCGCCGAACCGGACCACGGTGGATCTGGACGGAAGGACCGCCGTCATCCGCCTGCCTCGGGCCGGGCGGTAGGTTCTCCGTACGGCCCTGTGCCCGAGGCTTCTTGACGCAGCGTCACAAACCGCCGCCCCTCGGCCGTCCACTGTTCGGCGGGGACCCAGCCGGTGGTAAGGGCCCGGCGCACCAGCGCCCGCGCCCCGACCCGGGACCAGTGGAACGCCTCTCCCGGCGCGCCGTTGCCGTTGTCCACCCGCACCCGCACCCGCTCGTCGAGATCCGGGTCGACCCCGGTGGGCGCGGTCTCCACGATCAGCGAGCCGCCCGGTCCGACGATCCCCGCCAGTCGCCGCAGCAGCGCCGACGGGTCGCCGCCGATGCCGATGTTGCCGTCGATCAGCAGCGCCGTGTCCCAACCGCCCTCGCGGGGCAGCGGATCGAAGACCGACCTGAGCAGCGCGCTGCCGCCCCCGCGCACGGTGTGCGCCACGGCCGCCGGGCTGATGTCGATGCCGAGCGCGGTACGGCCCCGCGCGGCGAGCGCCGCGACCAGCCGGCCGGGGCCGCAGCCGATGTCGAGGACGGTGCCCCGG
>NZ_WWJY01000113.1 GCF_009865405.1 Streptomyces sp. SID3212
GGCGCCGCCGCACGCTGCGGTTCGTCGACCGAGATGCCGAAGTCGGTGGCCAGTCCGGCGAGTCCGCTGTCGTACCCCTGGCCCACCGCCCGGAATTTCCAGCTCCCCTGACGCCGGTACAACTCGCCGAGGACGAACGCCGTCTCGACGGTGGCGTCCTGGCTGTCGTACCGCGCGATCTCCGCGCCGGACGCTGCGTCCAGGACCCGTACGTACAGTCCGGGCACCCGGCCGAAGGTTCCGCCGTCCGACGACGCGGCCAGGACGATCCGTTCGACCTCCGGCTCCACCCGGGCCAGGTCCACCGCCAGGGTGTCCGTGACGGCGTCCCCGGCGGGCCTCTTGCCTTCGTGGCGTACGGCGCCCGAGGCGTGCGCGGGCTGGTTGTAGAAGACGAAGTCCGCGTCGGAGCGCACTTTCCCGGTCACCAGCAGCAACGCCGAGGCGTCGACGTCCGGTGTTCCCGCCGCTGAACGCCATCCCAATTCGACGCGGACGGCGGACGCCGCCACCGGAAGATTGGCTCCTTTAAGCATGGACATGCTCGCCCCCATCACGAGTCGGGGTCCCGAAGATTCCCTGCCGTCAAACCTAATCCCCGCAAGGCCGTTCCGACCCCCCGGGACCCGCCGGTACCCACCGGAAACCCGCCGCCAACCTGCCCTTTACACGATCCGTACACGGCTGGGCGACCGTTTTTCCCAAGTTCGCTCGCATTGGGGATCCGAAGTAACCCACAGGTCCCGAAAGAACCATCTTTTCGGACTCCCCAACCGGCACACGGTGGGCTTAACTTTGTTCCATGACCTCCCCCCGCGCCACCTACGGCGGCGGTTACTACACCGCGCCGTCGTTCCCGGACACCCCGATCTACGACTCCTTGGTCGCGGAGCGGGGCACGCCTCAGATCGCCCCGATCCGAGTGCCTTCCGCCTACGACACGGGCAACAGTTATCTGCCGGCTCTGCCCTCCGCCCTGCCGGCCCTCCCCGCGGGTCCCTCCGCGCCTTCCCCGGCGTACGGCGGATATCCGCAGCAGATGCCGATGCAGCAGCCGGTCCCGCTCCAGCACGCGCCGGCGCCGTACATCCCGCAGCAGGCGGGCGCGCCCCGCGGCTACCAGAGCGCGCCGCCCCAGCAACAGCAGCAGCGCCCGATGCCCGGCACCGGGTACGAGGCGATGCGCCCGGCGGCTCCGCGCCCCGCGCCTCCGCAGCCCGCTCCCTACGACGACCCGTACAACCGGCCGTACCAGAGCCGGGGGTACTGACCGCCTCTGAGCCCCGTACCACGACGTACCAGGGTGGAGGTCCTACCCGTACTTCTCCGTGCCCCCGATTCCCCCGCTCCCGTTCCGCACCCGGGAGCCGGGGAGCCGGGGGCACACGTCCTCCCGCACGCGAAACCCTTCCGCCGCCCCTCGCGAGAACACGCCCCGGCCGGGAACACCGGGCTGTGGCAGGCGCGTTGAGTGCATGGGACACCGAAGTGAGTTTGCTCTCTCTCCGCGTCCGCCGGGCGTCACACGAGCCGTCCGGGACTACAACGGATACGGAAGGGGGTGCGGGACTGTGCGATCGATCGTCGGACTCTGGCGCTGGCGCAAGAATCCCCTGCGCCGGGGCACCGATCTCCTGGAGGCGTGGGTGGCGCTGGTCGCGGCGCTGCTGCTCGCCCTCGCCACTCCGGCCACCGGCTGGATCTGCGGGTCACGTATCAACTCCTCGTTGCAGCACACGGTGCGTCTGCAACGCGAGGAGCGGCACCGGACGACCGTCGTGGTCACCGGCCCGCCGAAGGAGCACCACCACAACGCCTTCGACGCCGAGTCGGCCACCGACCACGAGGGCGGCAGCCGGGTGCTCGCGACCTGGTCGGCGGTGGACGGTACGCGGCGTACGGGCACCCTCACCGCGCCGGGGCGCCGGGTGACCCCCGGCGCGACGTTCACCATCTGGACCGATCCCCGGGGCAAGCCGGTCAAGGGCCCGATGAACGGCGACTGGGCGCGGCTCAACGGCATGATGGCGGGGGCGGCCACGACCCTGGTGGCCGCGGTGCTGGTGGAGCTCCTGCGGCGGCTGGTCCTCTGGAGACTCGTACGGCGGCGGTACAGCAGGCTCGACCGGGCCTGGGCGAAGGCCGGTCCCGACTGGGGCCGTACGGGCGCGGGCAGTTGAGACTCCGCCACCGCGCGTGAGCACCGGCGGGTGCCCTGGCCTGCGGGGTCGGGACGAGACCCCCGCTTGCGTCAACTCAGCGGTTCCGCGCGCGCTACGGTGGTGCCTCCCGGTCCGCTGTCTCGGCCGGGGCGGGCCCGGGGCAGGGCCCCGGAACGGATCGTCACGCGCACACGCACGAGGTGGGGGCACAACAGCGCCATGGCACAGGGCACGGTCCAGGTGACGCACACCGGAACATCGCGTTGGCGGCGCCGCACGGGCGAATACGCCTCCCTCGCCGCAGCCCTGGAGGCCGCCGCCGACGGCGACATACTCACCATCGCCCCCGGCACCTACCGGGAGAACCTGATCGTCGCGCGCGCGGTGACCCTGCGCGGCCCCGAGGGCTCGCTCGGTTCGGTACGGATCGCGCCCGTCGACGGCGTACCGCTGACCGTCCGCGCCTCCGCCACGATCCAGGACCTGCACGTCGAGGGGCAGGACACGACCGCGCCCGCCGTGCTCGTCGAGGACGGCACCCCCGAGCTGCTGGACCTGCGGGTCGTGACCCGCTCCGCGGCCGGGATAGAGGTCCGGGGCGGCGGGGCCCGCCCGACCGTCCGCCGCTGCACCGTCGACAACCCCGCCGGGGTCGGCATCGGGATAATCGACGGGGCCGGCGGGGTGTTCGAGGAGTGCGAGGTCGTCGCCGCCGGCCAGTCCGGCATCTCGGTACGCGGCGGCGCGCACCCCCGGCTGGAGCGCTGCCGTGTCCACCACGCGTCGGGGTCGGGCCTGTCCGTCACCGGCGAGGGCAGCGGCCTGGAGGCGTTCGGCTGCGAGGTGTACGAGATCAAGGGCACCGGTGTCCAGATCGCGTCCCGCGCGACGGCCCATCTCACCGACTCTTCTGTGCACCGCACCTCGGCCGACGGCATCACGCTCGACACGGACGCCGTGCTGATGCTCTCCGACTGCGACATCCACGACATTCCTGAGAACGCGATCGATCTGCGGTCGCGTTCGGTGTTGACGCTGACCCGCTCGACGGTCCGGCGCTTCGGCCGCAACGGACTCTCCGTGTGGGACCCGGGCACCCGGGTCGACGCCAACCAGTGCGAGATCCACGACAGTACGGGCGACTACCCGGCGGTCTGGATCAGCGACGGCGCCACCGCCGTGCTCGACGCGTGCCGCCTCCACGACGTCCCCGACGCGCTCTTCGTCCTCGACCGCGGCTCACGCGTCGACGTGGTCGACAGCGATCTCTCGCAGGTCCGGAACACGGCGGTGTCGGTGAGCGACGGCGCGACCGCGCAGCTCGACGACTGCCGCATCAGGGAGGCCTCCACCGGCGCGTGGTTCCGGGACCACGGCAGCGGCGGCACGCTGAACTCCTGCACGATCGACTCCGTACAGACGGGCGTCATCGTCACCAAGGGCGCCGACCCGACCATCGAGCGCTGTACGGTCACCTCGCCCGCCGAGGCCGGTTTCTACGTCTCCGCCGAGGGGCGGGGGACGTTCCACAACTGCCGGGTCACGGGCAGCGGCGGCTACGGCTTCCACGTGATGGACGGCTGCCGCTCGACGCTGACCCGCTGCCGTACGGAGCGGTGCGCGCGCGGCGGGTACGAGTTCGCGGAGGACGGGCCCGTCGCGGAGGACTGCACCAGCGACGAGAGCGGGGTGCTCACCCCGCCGGTGGAGCCGCTGCCCGTCCTGACCGCGACGCACTCCGGCGGCGTGCTCGGCACCGTACCCCCGCGGCCCAC
>NZ_WWJY01001143.1 GCF_009865405.1 Streptomyces sp. SID3212
GCCGTGGGGGGCGTTGCCTGCGGCGCTTTCCCCTATCCGCCCCTTCCCGGAACCGGGGCTCCGCCCCGGGCCCCGGTGTCCTCAATCGCCGGACGGGCTTGATGTGGCCGGACAGGGTTGAAATCCGCGACCTCAGTCCCTGGTCGCGCCCAGGCCGAATCTGGCCCTCAGGCCCGTCGTCCGTTCGTCCGTCGCCACCGACGCCGCGCCGTCCGTCACCGTCTCGTACACCGCCAGGATGTCCGCGCCCACCGTCGACCAGTCGAAGCGCCGTACGTGCGCGCTCCCCCGCTCGCGCAGTTGTGCGCGGCGGGACGGGTCGCCCAGGAGGCGGACCGCCGAGGTCGCCAGGGCGTCCGCGTCCTCGTTGCGGAACAGTTCGCCCGCCGAACCCTGGTCCAGGACCTGCGCGAACGCGTCCAGGTCGCTCGCCAGCACCGCCGCGCCCGCCGACAGCGCCTCGACCAGGATGATGCCGAAGCTCTCGCCGCCCGTGTTGGGCGCGACGTACAGGTCGACACTGCGCAGCAGCCGCGCCTTGTCCTCGTCGCTGACCATCCCGAGGAACTCCACCCGCGACCGCATCGCCTTCGGCAGGGACTCGACCGCTTCCTTCTCGTCGCCCCGGCCGGCGACCAGCAGCCGCGTCTCCGGGTACGCGCCCAGGATCTTCGGCAGCGCCCGCATCAGGACGGGGAGTCCCTTGCGCGGCTCGTCGATGCGCCCGATGAAGCCGATCGTGCCGCCCTGCCACGCCGGATTGGCCTCGGCCTTGGCGAAGAAGTCGACATCGACGCCGTTCGGGATCACCACGGCGTCCCCGCCCAGGTGCTCCACCAGCGTCCGGCGCGCGTACTCGCTCACGGCGATCCGCGCGCTGATCTTCTCCAGCGCGGACTGGAGGATCGAGTACGCCGCGAGCATGGCGCGCGACCGGGGGTTCGACGTGTGGAACGTCGCCACGATCGGTCCCTGCGCCGCCCAGCAGGCGATCAGCCCCAGCGACGGCGACGTCGGCTCGTGGATGTGGATCACGTCGAAGTGACCGTCGTGCAACCAGCGCCGTACCCGCGCGGCCGACAGCAGCCCGAAGTTGAGCCGGGCCACCGAGCCGTTGTACGGCACGGGCACCGCGCGCCCCGCCGACACCACGTACGGCGGCAGCGGCGTCTCGTCGTCGGCGGGCGCCAGGACGGACACCTCGTGCCCGAGCCGGATCAGATGCTCCGCCAGGTCCCTGATGTGGAACTGGACCCCACCGGGCACGTCCCACGAGTAGGGGCAGACGATCCCGATCCTCACACCGGCCCCCCGCCGGACACGCCGTCCGAGCCGGACCCGGACCCGGCGCCGGGGGCGCCGGACGGTTCGAGGTCCGCGACCCACAGTCTCTGCAACATGTGCCAGTCCTCCGGATGCTCGGCGATCCCGCCGGCGAAGACGTCCGCCACCGCCTGTGCCATGACAGACGTCTTCTCGGCGCGCGTACCTGACTCCGGTACCTCGACCGGCGGATGGACCCGCCCCCGCATCACCGGGGAGTCGTCGTACCAGAGCGTCACCGGCAGGAGCAGCGCCCCCGTCTGCTGCGCCAGCAGCGAGGGCCCCGCCGGCATCCGGGCCGTGCCCCCGAAGAAGTCGACCTCGACGCCCGACGCCGACAGGTCACGGTCGGCGACCAGGCAGACCAGACCGCCGTCCCGCAGCCGGCGCGCCAGCGTGCCGAAGGCGGAGCCGCCGGTGTGCGGCAGCACCTCCATCCCGAGGCTCTCGCGGTACGCCACGAACCGGTCGTACAACGTCTCGGGTTTCAGCCGCTCGGCGACCGTCGTGAAGGGCACTCCCAGCGCGCGTGTCACCCAGACGCCCGCCAGGTCCCAGTTGGCCAGGTGCGGCAGCGCCAGTATCACGCCCCGCCCCGACGCCAGCCCGTCCGTCAGATGGTGCACGTCCTTGGGGTCGAAGCCCGCGCTCACCCGCTCCGCGCTCCAGGTGGGGAGCCGGAACGACTCCATCCAGTAGCGCATGTACGAACGCATCCCGGCCTTCGAGAGGGCGGCGAGCCGCTCGGGATCCGCCCCGGGCACGACCCGCGCCAGGTTCGACTCCAGCCGCAGCACACTCTTGCCGCGCCGCTTCCACGCCGTGTCGGCGATCGTCCGGCCGAGGGCCGCCGCCGCCGGCTCCGGCAGCGTCTTGACGGTGCTCCAGCCCAGCCCGTACAGCCCGTCCGTGACCCGGTCGCGCACCCCGCTCATGACGCGGCCTCACGCCCCTGCGAGCCGGACCCGGGACCCGAGCCCGAGGCGGCCTCCGCCGCCGCTGCCGCGTCCGCCTCCGCCGACTCGCGCCGTACGGTCACCACACGCTGCGCCAGCGTCACGGCGGAACCGACCGCGACGATCCACAGCGCGATCGGCAGCAGGATCTCGATCCCGGGGACCCCGAAGGTCCGGTGGAATCCGGCCAGACCCGCCGCGACCAGCGAGATGACCAGCCGCTCCGCCCGCTCCACCAGCCCGTTGACGGCGACCGGCAGGCCGATCGACTCCCCCCGGGCCTTGGTGTACGAGACGACCTGGCCGCTGGCCAGGCAGAAGATCGAGACGGCGCACAGCACGTTGTTGTCGCCGCTGCCCGCGTACCAGAGGGCGAAGCCCCCGAAGACCGCGCCGTCCGCCACCCGGTCGAGCGTCGAGTCCAGGAAGGCGCCCCAGCGGCTGGAGATGCCGGCCTGCCGCGCCATGTTGCCGTCGACGAGATCGGAGAAGACGAAGATCGTGATGACGATCGTGCCCCAGAAGAACTCCCCGCGAGGGAAGAAGACCAGCGCACCCGCCATCACCCCGGCCGTACCGATGAGCGTGACCGCGTCCGGACTGACTCCACGCCGGAGCAGAAACGCGGCGAACGGCGTGAGGACACGCGTGAAAAATGCACGCGCGTACTTGTTCAGCATGGCCTTCCCGACGGTCGTTGGGCCGCGCGGCCCCGACGGCCACCGGCGGGCCCATCGTAGCCACGCCCACGGCGCGCCACCGCCGCCGCACCCGCACCGGGCGCCGGACGACATCCGGTGCCCGGTGGCGAAAGAGCGCCAACTCCCCTGACGTGGACCGCATACCGCAGTTACGCTGAGGTGCCCAGCTCCGCAGGTGAGCCGGGCGCTCTGACCAGGAACAGGCCGCGGCAGCGGATCCTTGCGGCGAGGGGGCGGCAGTGGCGAGTGACGGATTCGACTTCAGCCCGGGGGCACAGGTCCCGCTCATGGGGTCGGACGGACAGACCGCGGCGACGCACGCCCTCGCCTCGGCGGCCTACCGGGACAGCCCGGTCGAGGAGATCCTCAAGGCCGACAACGAATGGCACAAGTCCAGCGTCTCCAAGGGCAGATTCTCGCTGATGGAGCCGAATCTGGGCGAGGCGTTCGCACGCGCCGTCCAGCTCAGGACCCTCGGCGGCGGGCGCGGCGCCCTCATCCAGTCCTTCGGCACCGAGTCCCGGACCATCGTCGAGCACTGCCTCGCGGCGAACGGGATCCGGAAGGAGCGGGACAAGAAGCTCACCGCGGTGACCGCCGTGTTCGGCCTGCTGTTCCTGCCCGGCGCCCTGCTCTGGCTGGGTGTCTTCCAGCTGCGCCGTACGCTAGCGGGGGCGAAGGACCGGCGCGTCGGCGCCATGGGCTCGGCCCTCCTGATCGCCGTCGGCGTCCTCGCCGTCATCTTCCTGATCGCCCTCCCCTTCGTCGGCGTCCTCGGCTGGTACCTGCGCGGCATGATCGTCGCCCCGGTCGTCGGCTGGTGGCTGGCCAAACGCATCTGCGAGTCCACCGCCAAGGACCTGCGCTCCCGCTGGAGCGCCCTCCTCGCCGGCGGCGGCATCGGCGCCAAGATCCCCGAGGCCGTGCCGGGCAACCCGGGCGACGCGAGCCGCGAGGAGCTGCGCCAGGGCCTGGAGAAGCTCACCGCCGAGCAGCGCTCCAACGTCGTCTTCTACGCGGGCCCCAAGGGAATACTGGGCATGGGCACCCGCTGGGGCAGCTGGCAGCTCGCCGAGGATCTCGTCTCCAAGGACCCGGCCAAGGAGATCCACCAGTTCCGCAGTTACGACGTCATACGGGCCATCCACGACCAGTTGAAGCTGCTGGAGCGCGGCCCTCTCAACTCCGGTGGTTTCCCGCCGCCTTCGGTCAAGCACTGGATCGTCGCGGCGGTCGGCGAGGGCGCCGGTTCCGTGAGCCGCCCCGACGGCCAGGACGTGGAGGCCTACCAGGTCAAGAGCCACGAGATACAGCGGATCTGCAACCACCAGCAGTTCGGCAGCGGCAACCGTCACTACCTCGGGGTCCAGTTCAACCTGTGGGACGGCCAGTTGGTCATCACCATGATGATCAGCGTCACCGTCCTCTACCAGACGCTGCGCATCGAGGTCACGGGCCACGCGCTGGGCCCGGTGCACTCCCTCTTCACCAGCGGGCCCTCCCCCAAGAGCCGTACGGTCGCCAAGCCGGTCCGCTTCTGGGAGACCGTCGACCGGCCGCTGCCGCTGGTCGAGCCGAAGGAAGCGGTCCGCCTCGCGGTCCGCGCGCCCTTCACGTGGTACCCGCCGCTGCTCGACCACCTCGGCGGCAAGCTCGGCCTCCCCGAGCCCTTCGGCCTGCGGCACGCCTGGGCGGACCAGCCCTGGCGCCACCGCTTCATGGCGGACGACGCGATGCGCGCCGCGACACCGGTCCTGCGGGTGGCCCACGCCGCCGCGATGAAGGTCCTGGACGAACACGGCGTGGACACCACGAGCTTCGGCAGCAGGGCCTCCTCGCTCGGCGGAGCCGTACAGGACCCGAGCCCGCGGAAGGCGGACGCCTACGACGCGTGAGCCGTCGCGCCCGGCCCGCCCCGCCGCGGCGGTGGACGGGCCGGAGGCCGGCTACGGCTGTACGGGCCAGGCCGCGGCCAGCATCGCCCGCGTGTCCGCCAGGAGCTGCGGCAGCACCTTCGTGTGCCCGACGACCGGCATGAAGTTGGTGTCGCCACCCCAGCGCGGCACGACGTGCTGATGCAGGTGCGCGGCGATCCCCGCCCCGGCCACCGAGCCCTGGTTCATCCCGATGTTGAAGCCGTGAGCCCCGGACGCCGTACGGAGCGCGGTCATCGCCCGCTTGGTGAACAGCCCCAGCTCGGCCGTCTCCGCGTCGTCCAGCTCCGTGTAGTCGGCGACATGACGGAACGGCACCACCATCAGGTGGCCGCCGTTGTACGGATACAGGTTCAGCACCGCGTAGACCCGGTCCCCCCGCGCGATGACCAGCCCGTCCTCGTCGGACTTCGACGGGATCGCGCAGAAGGGGCAGCCGTCGCCGGCCTCCGGTCCGGTGGGCTTGTTCTCGCCCTGGATGTACGCCATCCGATGGGGCGTCCACAGACGCTGGAACGCGTCCGGGGTCCCCACACCGATCTGCTGCTCCGGCTCACTCGTCATGCTGTGCAGCATATGACTTAGGACCGGGGAAGCGTGTCGCCGGGCCTCCGCCGGACCACCCCCCGCGATGCTGGGGCGATGCACGTCAGGAACGGCCCCGAACGCCGGCTCCGCTGGGAGCGCCGCATGGATCTGCCGCTGTTCCTGGGCTCGGCGGTCTTCCTCGGCTGCTACGCGGTCCTCGTCCTGGCTCCCCACACCAGCCAGGTGTGGCGCGACCTCGCCCTGACGGGTGTCCTGCTGACGTGGGCCGTCTTCCTGGTGGACTACGTCGTGCGGCTGGTCCTCAGCGGCCTGGGCCGGCACTTCCCCCGCAAGCACTGGCTGGACACGGTGGTGCTGGTCCTGCCCCTGCTGCGCCCGCTGCGCATCGTGAACACGTACAGCGCCGTCCAGCGCCGCCGGGACCGCCCGCGCCTCAGTCTGTACGGCAGGGTCATGGCGTACGCGGGCCTCAGCGCCCTCCTCCTGGGCTTCGCCACCGCGCTCGCGGTCTACCAGCAGGAGCGGGGCGCGCCGGGCGCGACGATCCGTACGTTCGGCGACTCGGTGTGGTGGGCGTCCTCGGCGATCACGACGGTGGGGTACGGGGACGTGACCCCGGTGACGCCGTGGGGCCGGGTCTTCGCGGTGGTCCTGATGGCGTGCGGGCTGGCGCTGCTGGGGGCGGTGACGGGGTCGTTCTCGTCGTGGCTCATCCAGGTTTTCGGCCGGGAGGACAGGGAGAGGCCCCCGACGGGCTGAACGCTCGCCGGGGGCCGTCGTATTGGTGCGGTCAGGTGTCAGACCTGGACGCGGCGCTCCACCACGTCCAGCAGCTTTGCCAGCGCCTCGTCGCGCGGGATGCCGTTCTCCTGCGACCCGTCGCGGTAGCGGAAGGACACCGTGCCCGCGTTCATGTCCTCGTCGCCGACCAGGATCATGAAGGGGACCTTGAGCTTCTGGTGGTTGCGGATCTTCTTCTGCATGCGGTCGGAGGACGCGTCCACCTCCACCCGCAGGCCCTTCTTCTTCGCCTCGGCGGCGAATTCCTGCAAGTACTCGACGTGGGCGTCCCCGATCGGGATCCCCACCGCCTGCACCGGCGCCAGCCACGCCGGGAACGCGCCCGCGTAGTGCTCCAGCAGCACCGCGAAGAACCGCTCGATCGACCCGAACAGCGCCCGGTGGATCATGACGGGCCGCTGCTTGGAGCCGTCCGGCGCGGTGTACTCCAGGTCGAAGCGCTCCGGGAGGTTGAAGTCGAGCTGCACGGTCGACATCTGCCACGTACGGCCGATGGCGTCCCGCGCCTGCACCGAGATCTTCGGCCCGTAGAAGGCCGCGCCGCCCGGGTCGGGGACCAGCGGCAGCCCCTGCTTCTCGGCGACCTTGCGCAGCGTCTCGGTCGCTTCCTCCCACGCCTCGTCGGTGCCGACGTACTTCTCGGGGTCCTTGGTCGACAGCTCCAGGTAGAAGTCGGTCAGACCGTAGTCACGCAACAGGTTGAGCACGAAGGTCAGCGTCGAGTCCAGCTCGTCCGCCATCTGCTCCTTGGAGCAGTAGATGTGCGCGTCGTCCTGGGTGAAGCCGCGGGCGCGGGTCAGGCCGTGCACGACACCCGACTTCTCGTACCGGTACACGGTCCCGAACTCGAAGAGCCGCAGCGGCAGTTCGCGGTACGACCGCCCCCGCGCGTCGAAGATCAGGTTGTGCATCGGGCAGTTCATGGGCTTGAGGTAGTAGTCCACGCCCTCGTCGAGCTGCATGGGCGGGTACATGCCGTCCGCGTACCAGTCGAGGTGCCCCGACTTCTCGAACAGCTTCCCCTTGGTGGCGTGCGGGGTGTAGACGAACTCGTACCCCTCCTCCTCGTGCCGGCGGCGCGAGTAGTCCTCCATGGTCCGGCGGATGATGCCGCCCTTGGGGTGGAAGACCGCGAGGCCGGATCCGACCTCGTCGGGGAAGGAGAACAGGTCCAGCTCGTTGCCCAGCTTGCGGTGGTCCCGCTTCTCGGCCTCGACCAGGAAGTCCAGGTGCGCCTTCAGCTCTTCCTTCGTCGGCCACGCGGTGCCGTAGATGCGCTGGAGCATCGGGTTCTTCTCGCTGCCCCGCCAGTACGCGGCGGCGTTCCGCATCAGCTTGAACGCCGGGATGTACCGGGTGGTGGGCAGGTGCGGGCCGCGGCACAGATCGCGCCAGGCCAGGTCGCCGGTCTTCGGGTCCAGGTTGTCGTAGATGGTCAGCTCGCCGCCGCCCACCTCGACGTCCGCGCCGTCGTCGGTCGACGCCGAGCCCTTGATGCCGATGAGTTCCAGCTTGTACGGCTCGTCGGCCAGCTCCTCGCGGGCCGCCTCGTCCGTGACGACGCGGCGGGAGAAGCGCTGCCCGCGCTTCTGGATCTCCTGCATCTTCTTCTCGATGACCTTGAGGTCCTCGGGGGTGAAGGGCCGCTCGACGTCGAAGTCGTAGTAGAAACCGTCCTTGACCGGCGGGCCGATGCCCAGCTTGGCCTCGGGGAAGATCTCCTGCACGGCCTGGGCCATCACGTGCGCGGTGGAGTGCCGGAGGATGTTGAGGCCGTCCTCGGAGGAGATGAGGACGGGCTCGACGGTCTCCCCGTCGGCGATCTCGTACGCGAGGTCCTTCAGCTCGCCGCCCACGCGGGCGGCGACGACGGTGCGCTCGCCGGGGAACAGTTCGGCCGCCGTAGTGCCCGTCGTCACCACGCGCTCTTCCCGCTCGGAATCGCGTTGGATGATCACACGGACGTCTGACACCGGACTCTCCTGACTGCACGGGGCGCGCACGTCCTGTTTTCCGTGCGCACCAGGAATCGTACCGAGCCCGGGCCGTCACCCACTAAACGGTTTCCGCGTCGGCCTCCGGATCGCGTCCCCCGCCGCACGCCTCTTCAAAGAAGTCCAGGTTCTCCTGGAGCGATTTCATCAGCCGGTCGCGCTCCGCCTCGTCCACCTGGACGGGCACCACACCGCTGGCGTCGGAGAGCCTGCGGAAGCCGCCCCGGCTCTCCAGTCGGCCGACGACCCGGATGGGCAGGCCGACCAGGTGCGCGTGACCGGCGATCCGGTACGCCTCCTCGTCGAGCGCGACCCGTACGTGCGGGATCTCCGCCCCGGCGAGGACCCGCAGCCGTACGGATCCGGCGCCGCGCGGTCCCGCCCGGCGCATCCGGATGACGGCGCCGGTGATCCGTACGGGCATGGAGGGCTCGTCGCGCAGGTAGCGGCGGCCCGCCTCGCGGAGCGCGGGCAGGTCACCGGGCGAGAACTCCACCGGTTCGGGCCGGGGCACGCAGCCGTCGGGGACGCCGGCGCCGGGGGCCCAGGCCAGGGTGATACGGGCGCCTTCGGTGCCGCGTACGAGAGCGACCAGGGCGTCGGTCAGCTCGCGGCTGACCCCCGCCTGGACGGCGGTGTCGAACGCTTCCATGCCGCCGGTCGCGCGCTGGTAGTCGACGGCCTCGCGGGTGGCGTAGAGGGCGTGGTGGAGGCGGACGGCGACGGCGCGGCCGGCCGTGACCGGGACGAAGGCGGTGAGTTCGCGCCCGCCGGGGGCCGGTCCGACGAGGATCCCTTCCAGGGAGGCCTGGGCCTGGCCGCGGTGGCGGGCTCCGTGGTAGCCGGCCCTGCTCCGCACGGCGAGCGCGCCGGCCAGCAGCAACTGGCGGGCCGCCGTGCGCAGTTGTTCCTGTACGGTCCAGGCCGCCGCCCCCGAGGGGCCCTGCGGCACGTCGCGCCACCAGCGGATCTCGTCGCTGGGGACGGTGAGGCCGACCAGGACCTCGCGGGCGGAGGGGGCCGCGCTGCGGGCGAGGGCGGTGAAGGCCTCGGCGAGCAGGTCGTCGCAGTCGGGGAAGGCACGGCTCTCCGGCACGAGGAGGCTGGTGCCGCCACCGGCGGGCGCCGGGGGTGTCCAGCGGGTGTAGCGGCCGGGGGCGCCACCGCGGCGGCGCCAGCCGTGCC
>NZ_WWJY01001144.1 GCF_009865405.1 Streptomyces sp. SID3212
GCCGGCGGCGAAGGAACCCGCCGCCGACGGTCCACCGACGGAGGCCGCCGCGAGCAGCCTCAACAGGTCCCGCCGCTCCACCCCGGCGGACACGGCCACACCGTCGCGCCACTGGCGCAACCGCCGCCGGTCGTACGCGGATTCGGTCGGCGGCGGTACGGGGAACGGCGTCGGCTTCGCTGGCATGCCGGGAGCGTGGCAGCGGCATCCGGGCACGTCAACGCCCTCATGAGAGGGCGCGCGACGACCGTACGGAACCCATCGCCCCGTCCTGCCCCCCGCCCCACCTGCGACGCCGTCACCTGGCCGGGCGGCGGGGGCGCCCCCGCCCGGGGC
This sequence comes from Streptomyces sp. SID3212, assembly GCF_009865405.1. Lineage (GTDB taxonomy): Bacteria > Actinomycetota > Actinomycetes > Streptomycetales > Streptomycetaceae > Streptomyces. The sequence goes on from NZ_WWJY01001144.1 coordinate 337, forward strand.
CCGGGGCGTGCCGGCGAATTCATCCGGCCGCAACACCGGCCGCGAGAGCGGGCGCAACACCGGCCTCGATACTGGCCGCGACATCACGCGCTCCCGACGCCCCGGGCCCGTACGACACATGAGCCCCCGGCCCCCCCTCACCGCACCGGCGCCCCCGGCCCGAGCGGAATGCCGACCGCCCACCAGATCAGGAACAGCGCGGTCCAGGCCACCGTCATCGCCACCGCCAGTGGCAGCGTGTACGACGCGAGCGTGCCGATGCCCGCGTTCTTGCGGTAGCGCTGGAGGAAGCCGAGGGCCATCAGGAAGTACGGACTCATGGGGGTGATCGCGGTCGAACCGGAGTCCGCGATCCGGAACAGCGCCTGCGTCGTCTCGGCGGGGACGCTGACCAGCATCAGCATCGGCACCAGGACGGGCGCGGCCAGCGCCCACATCGCGGAGCCGCTCGTCACCATCACGTTGACCAGCGTCAGCAGCAACAGGATCAGCAGGAACACCAGCACGATCGGCATCCCGCTCCGCTCCAGCGCCTCGGCCGCGCGGACGGCGAGCACGTCGCCGATCCGGGTCCAGTCGAAGTACGCGAGGAACTGGGCGATCGCGAAGAACAGCACCAGCACCGGTGCCATCTGCTTGATGCCCTGACCCATCAGCTTCGGTACGTCACCGGCCGAGGTGATCGACCCGGAGCGGTACCCGTACACGATCCCCACCAGGCCGAAGACGAACGCGACCACCGCCGCGATGCCGTCCAGGAACGGCGACTCGACGATGCTGCCGCCCTCGCCCCGCAGCGGGGACGACGCCGGGACCATCACCGCGACGAGCACGATCAGCGTGCCGACCAGCGTCAGCACGGCGGCGCGCAGCGCGGACCGCTCCTTCGGGCTCAGGGTGAGCGCGCCCAGGTCCTCCAGGTCGGCGTCCGGGTCGGCGTCGAGGTCCGGCCGCTTGCTCAGCACGAACCGCACCACCAGGGTGATGACGATCGCGAGCAGCACCGACGAGGCGATGTTGAAGAACCAGTTGCTGAGCGGCGACACGTACGCGTCGTCCCCGCCGACGATCTTCGCCGCGGCCGTGGTGATGCCCGCGAAGATCGCGTCGTTGGGGGTCGGCACCGGACTCGCGTCGTACCCGGACGCGATCGCCGTGTAGGCGACGACGATGCCGAGGATCGGGGAGCGCCCGACGGCCCGGAAGGCCAGCCCGCCCAGGGGGACGAGGATGATGTACGCGGCGGCGGAGGCGACGTGCGCCACCGTGCCCGCGAAGGCGACGGCGAACACGACCCAGGAGGCGGGCACCCGCGAGACGCTGACCCGCATCAGCGCGGCGAGGAAACCGGTCCTCTCGGCCACCGCGACGCCCATGATCACCACGACGATCGTGGCCATCGGCGGGAACGTGGCGAAGTTCTCGATCATGGTGGAGACGGCCATGGCCAGGCCGTCACCGCTGAGCAGGTTCTGGACGACGACGGTCTTGTGGTCGCTCGGGGAGACCACGGAGACGTCGGCGGCGGCGAGGAACGCGCTCACGACGGCGAGCACGCCGGAGAGGATCCAGAACAGCCAGAACGGATGCGGCAGCGCGTTGCCCGCGCGTTCGATGACGGCCATCGCGCGGACGATGCGCGGCAGCCGGGCCCCCTCGGCGGCGGACGGGCCGCCCGGGTCCGCGGGGTCGCCGGGTGGCGGAGACGTTCTGCCGGGGGGTGCGGGCGGGGTCGGTGTGGTCATGGGGAGCGGCTCCTTGCTCGGATGTGAGAGTAGGGGACGGGATCGGCGAGGGGGAGGGGTGGACCTGCGTCGTGGGGGGTCAGGGGACCGGCGGAGCGGTCAGTGGCCGTGGCCGTGGCTGCGGGCCGGGGGCGTGCGGAAGTCCCGCAGGAACGCCCACAGGACCTCGTGCGCCTCGACGGTCTGGGTGGTGTAGCCGCCGCCGCTGTAGACGTCGGCGCCCGGCCAGGTGTGCCCGCCGTCCGTCACGGCGACGTGCCGCACGTCGGCCCCGCGGTCGCAGCCGCTCCAGCTGGTCGTGGTGATGTCGGGCGCGGTGGTCCGTACCCGCGGCCGGGTGCGGCAGCCGTTGCGCTCGGCCCAGTCCGCCGCCCAGGTGGCGATCGCGGGCAGGCCGCGGTCGGCGTCACCCGCGTACGGGATGGTCACGTCGCCGGTGCCGTGGAACTCGATCATGGGCACCGGGCGGGACGGCCGGCACGTCTCCCCCGTCGGGTAGAGGGCGGCGGCGACGGGCGCCACGGCGGCGATGCGGTCGGCCATCCGGCAGGCGAGGAGCGTACTGACGAAGCCCGCGCCGTTGGACTTGCCGGTGGCGTACACCCGCCGTTCGTCGACGCAGAGGGTGGCTTCGAGTGTGTCGATGAGGTCTCCGGTGAACGCGACGTCGTCGACGCCGGCTGCCGCGTAGGGCGCGCCCTGCCAGGCCTGCCGGTCACCGTCGCCGGTGCCGATCACACCCTCGGGGTAGACGACGACGGCCGGGAGGGTCGACAGCTTGGAGAACTCCTCCGTGAGGGTGCCGGTGTTGCCGCGGCCGTGGAAGGCCAGCACGACGGGCCAGTCGCGCTTCTTCGCGTAGTCGGCGGGGAGATGCAGCCGGTACGAACGCTCCCGGCCGCCGCTGGTGAGGGTGTGGGCCTCGCTCGTACCGGCGGCCTGGGGCGCGGGCAGCCGGCAGGCCGTCTTGCCCGTGGTCCGCTGAGACGCGGGGGAGGGGGCGGCGGAGGCGGACGCGGTGGTGGCGGTCGCCGCGACACACAGCAGGAGGCCGGTCGCGGCGGTGGCGAGCCGCCGGAGGGAGAGGGCGGTTCTGGGCCGGAGGGTGCTGTTCATGGCAGGCTCCTTCTGCCGGACGCCTGGCGGCGGACGGCTCTGGTACGGGTGCTGGGTGCTGAGCTGGGGGTGCCCCGGGCAGGGCGGGGCGGGGACGCGCGGGCGTACGAACGACGCCGTGGGCGCGTGACAGGGAAACGCGTGACAGGGATGTACGGGCCCGGCATCGCGGGCGGGGTGGTGCGTGCGGGGCGGCGCTCCGGGCAGGCCGGTGCTACGGCACCGCACACGCCGTCATCGGTGGTGCGGGTGGTGCGATGGGTACAGGCAGTACAGGCAGTACAGGCAGTGCTGGTGGTGCTGGTGGTGCTGCTCGTGTGGCTGTTACGGGATCAGACGTCCAGCCACTCCTTGACAAAAGCGGTCACCCGGGCGACGACCGCGTCCACGACCGCCTGCCCGTCCTCGGCGGTCGCCCACCGCGGGTCGCCGAGCACACCGTTCTCACTGAGCCGGTCGTACCGCACGGCGAGCGCGGGGTGGCTGCCGTGCCGGGCCAGCCGGGAGAGCGGATCGAGCTGGTCGGTGGCCGTCGTACCGGGGACCAGCCGGTCGTTGTGCACCAAGTGCGGTGCGAGGTGGAGCATTTGGGCGGTCTCCGCCTCCCCGCTGTGACCGTGCACCTCGCTGACGCCCATCTCCGACACGACATCGGCGGCCAGCGGGGTGACCGGGGTCCAGGCGAACTGGAGGTCGGGGTGGGTGGTGAGCAGGTCCTGCGCCACCGTGGTCAGGGTGGCGTTGTTGCCGCCGTGACCGGTCACCACGAGGATCTTCCGCCACCCGTGCCGGTGGAGGCTCTCCACGTACTCACGGACCACCGTGGCCAGCGTGGTGGTGGTCAGGGTGACCGTCCCGGCGAAGGCGAGGTGGTGCGGCGACACCCCGACCGGCAGCGGTGGGCCGATCACCACACGCCCGTCGAGTCCGGCGGCCACCCGTTCGGCCACCCCCTCGGCCCGGATCGTGTCCGTGGCCAACGGCATCCCGGGGCCGTGCTGTTCGAACGCGCCCGCCGGGATGATCACCACCGGGCTCGCCGTGACGGCGGTGGCCGCCTCGACGGTGGTCATCTCCGCCAGCCGCAGCGGCGGCCGGGTCTCCGCCGGGGAGTCGGTGCTCATCGCTCGCCCCCCGGGAAGTCGGCGGCGAGGACCGCCGCGCGGATGGACCCGAGGTGGTCCCGGGTCAGCCGCTCGGCCGCGTCCGCGTCCCCGTCCCGTACCGCCTCGAAGATCTCCACGTGCTCGGCGTGGTCCCGCGCACGGTCGTTGTAACGGTGCCGGATCTCGACCTGCTCCGTGGCCCTGACCTGGAGCAACGCCTCGACGGCCTCCCGCAGCAGCGCGTTGCCGCTGGCCGCGGCGAGGGCCACGTGGAAGTGCGTCGAGGTGACCGGTGAATCCTCCGGCGGATGCAGCGCGTTGACCGCCGCCTCCTCCAGCCGGCCCACCGCGCCGGCCTCCCGGACCCGCGCCGCGGCGGCTGCCACGGCGGGCTCCAGCACGAGCCGTGCCTCGACCAGTTCGAGGACCGACTCGCGGCTGCTGCGGGGGAGATGGGGGTTGGCGAGCAGCCGCCGCTCGCTGCCAGGACCCACGTACGTACCCGAGCCGTGCCGGAACTCCACCACGCCGGTGGCCTCAAGTCTGCGCAACGCCTCGCGGACCGTGGGCGTGGTGACGTCGAACCGTCGGGCCAGGTCCCGGGAGGACGCCAGGACGTCCCCCGGAACCAGCCGTTCGGTTCGGATGATCTCAACGATGCTGTCCGCCAGATGCTCGGACAGTGACACCTCACTGCGACTCATGGAAGTGAATAGATCACTTGATCTCTCGGGGTGTCAATGGTCGCGACAGGATCGATTCGGCCCGTGCTTCTCCCGTGCTCTCGCGCTCGATCAGCCGGGGGAGCGGCACCTGTACGGAGCGGGCCGCGCCCCCGTCGAGCAGGGCGGCCAGCTCCCCGGCGGCGATCCGGCCGAAGCCGATCGTGTCCCGGGAGAGGGCGGTCAGCCAGGGGTGGACGAGGCGGCACAGCGCCGAGTCCTCCCACGAGACGACCGAGACGTCGCGGGGCACGGAGAGCCCGAGCCCGGCCGTGACCGCCGCCCCGGCCGCGGCCATCACGTCGTTGTCGTAGATCAGCGCGGTCGGCGGGGTGCCCTCCGCCAGGACGCGCCGGGTCACTGCCGCGCCCTCGGTGTCCGAGTAGTCCGTGGTGAGGGAGCGGACCTCGGCGAGGCCGCGCCGGGCGGCCTCGATCCGCAGCGACTCGATCCGGCGCTCGGTGTGGGCGAAGGACGGCAGCCCCGCGATGTGCACGATCCGCCGGTGGCCCAGCTCGTGCAGCCGGCCGACGATGGACGCCATGGCGCCCGTGTCGTCGGCCCGTACCTGCGAGAGGCCGGGGTGCGGGCCCACGTCGCTGCCGGGCAGCGCGCCGATGACCACGCCGGGCAGGCCCAGTTCGTCCAGCAGGTCGGGCCGGGGGTCGTCGGTCCTCGGGTCCACGACGAGCACCCCGTCGACCCGGTGCTCCGCCCACCATCGCCGGTAGACCGCGCACTCGGCGTCGACGTCCTCCACCACCTGGAAGAGCAGGCCGAGTTGGCGGCGGGCCAGCACCTCCTGGATGCCGGAGATCAGCTGGAGGAAGAACGAGTCCACGCCGAGTGTCGCGGCCGGCCGGGCCAGCACCAGGCCGACCGTGGCCGAGCCCTCGCCGGACAGCGCGCGGGCGGCGGTGCTGGGCCGCCAGCCCAGTTGTTCGGCGACCCGCCTGACCCGGTCGCGGGTGACCTCCGAGACCCCGGGCCGGTCGTTGAGGGCGAAGGACACGGCGCTCTCCGACACGCCGGCGCGCTGGGCGATGTCCTTCATGGTCGGGCGGCGGGCGGGGGTGCGCCTGGCCGGCGGGGTCCCTCCCGACGACGTCCCCTTCGCTGCCACCCGATGCCCCGATCCCGCGTTCCCGCCCGATGTCCGACGTGGGCATCGTATGCCTTCCCGCCGTCCCGGGCGAGTGAAGTCGCCGGGCGCACTAATGCGCTTGAGCTGGAGAAGCTAAAGCGCATTAGTGATCTATCGTAATCTCACTGTGACAACGCTCTGAGCTGCTGATATGCCGTGTCCATTGATCTTCTCCTGCCTTCCATGCGACTTATCCGCGACCGATCTGTTGACTTTCCCCCCGGCGCATTGCAATGTCTGCGAGGCGCGGGCGGCCCGGATGTCCTCAGCTCCGGTCCGCCCGCGCACGCCTGGTCCGAGCAAAGGAGCCGTTCACCGTGCGTATCCCCCGCGGAACCGTCGCAGCCGCCGTTGTCCTCGCCACCGTCCTGCCCCTCAGTGCCTGCGGGGGAGGGTCCGACGCGGGCTCGTCCCCGGACGCCTCCGGCAAGATCGAAGGAAAGATCACCTTCCAGACCTGGAACCTCCAGGCCAACTTCAAGGACTACTTCAACGGGGTCATCGCCGACTTCGAGAAGAAGTACCCGGGCACGGACGTGAAGTGGGTCGACCGGCCTGCCGACGGCTACGCCGACAAGATCAGCGCCGACGCCGCCGGCGGCACCCTCCCCGACGTCGTCAACGTCTCGCCGGACCTGCTGGCCCCGCTGGTGAAGGCCGGACTCGCGCTGGACCTCGACAAGTCCGCGGCCCAGTACCGCAAGGAGTACCTGCCGGGCGCCTGGGCGGGCGATCAAGTGCCGGGCGTGGAAGGGACGTACGCCTTCCCCTGGTACCTGAACACCGGGCCGCTGTTCTACAACAAGCGCCTCTTCAAAGAAGCGGGCCTCGACCCCGAGAAGCCGCCGACCACGTACGACGAGGTCTTCGACGCCGGGCTCCGGATCGCCGAGAAGAGCGGCGGAAAGATCGCGACCCTCGCCAACGTGCCCACCATCGAGGACTTCGGCCGTTACGGCGCCCAGTTGACGAACAAGGCCGGTACGGGCTTCGCCTTCAACGACGCCAAGGGCGTGGAACTGCTCACCCGCTACAAGGAGTTGTACGACGCCAAGGCGCTCGACCCCCAGGCACTCACCGCCACCCCCGAGTCGGCGGGGCACAAGTTCCTCACCGAGTCGGTGGCGATGAACCCCGGAAGCGCCCTGGACCTCGGCAACTTCAAGAAGCAGGCGCCGAACCTGTACAAGAACATCGGGATCACCGACCAGATCACCAACACCGGCAAGGCGAACATGTACGTCATGGGGGTGATGGTCAACTCGCAGAGCAAGCGGAAGCCCGCGGCGGTCGCGTTCGGCCACTTCGTGACCGACGCGACCCGCCAGATGGCGTTCGCCAAGCAGGTCGCCATCTTCCCGAGCACCGCCGGTTCCCTGGACGACCCGTACTTCACCAAGGAGGACGGCACCGACGAGACACGCGTACGGATAGCCGCCGCCAAGTCCCTGAAGAACGCGGTCAATTACACCCCGGTCCAGTTCAGCGACCAGATGAAGACCGAGCTGGGCAACGAGGTGGCCAAGGCGCTCCAGGGCAAGCGGAGCCCCCAGGAAGCGCTCGACAACGCTGTCAAGGCGTGCGACCGCCTGCTCCAGCAGAGCTGAGCCGAGCGGAAGATGACAACCACCCACCCCGCTCCCGCCACGGCGGCCCGTGCCGCCCCCACGGCGGCCCGAGGCATCCGGCGCCATCTGGCGCACAGCCCCTGGCTGTTCGCCGCGCCCGGCCTGCTGATCGTCGGTGTGTTCAGCCTGTACCCGTTCGTCAGCACCGTGATCAATTCCTTCACGGACCGGCGGACGCTGCTGCCGGGACACTTCGTCGGGCTCGCCAACTACCGCGAGCTGCTCGACGACGACATGTTCTGGATCGGCCTGCGCAACAGCGCGCTCTACGTCCTCGGGGTGGTCCCGGCGCTGGTGATCCTGCCGCTGCTGCTGGCCCTGCTGGTCCAGCGGCACATCCCCGGCATCGCCTTCTTCCGCGCCGCCTTCTACACCCCGGTGGTCGCCTCGATCGTCGTGGTCGGGCTGATCTGGGTGTGGATGCTGGACGACCGGGGCCTGATCAACGCGCTGCTGGAGACCGTCGGGGTCGGGAAGGTGGGCTTCCTCAGCGACCAGTGGCTGCTGCTGGTCAGCTCCATGGCCGTCACGGTCTGGAAGGGCCTCGGCTACTACATGATCATCTACCTGGCCGCGCTGGCCAACGTACCGCGTGAGCTGCACGAGGCCGCGGCCGTGGACGGGGCGGGTGCCGTACGGCGGTTCGTCACCGTCACCGTCCCCGCGGTCCGCTCCACCATGGTCCTCGTCGCGGCCCTCTCCTCGGTCGCCGCCTTCAAGGTGTTCTCCGAGGTCTACCTGATGGCGGGCCCCAACGGCGGCCCCGCCGGTGAGGACACCACCCTCGTGATGCTCGTACAGCGCGTCGGCACCGGACTGAGCGGGCGGGTCGGGTACGCCTCCGCCCTCTCCGTCGTCGTCTTCGTCGTGGTGGTCGCCCTGATGCTGCTGGTGCTCCGCGCCGACCGCAAGGAGGACGCGTGAGCGTGCCGACAGCCACCGAAACGGACGGACGACGAGCCATGCGGGTCACCGACGCCGACGGGCGGCGGGTCGCGCCCTGGCAGCTCGTCCTGCGGTACGTCCTGCTGATCGCCGTACTGGCCCTGACGGTGGGCCCGTTCCTCTGGCAGCTGTCCACCTCGCTCAAGGGCCCGCACGAGGACATCTTCAGCTCCCCGCCGTCGTTCCTCCCGGGCGATCCGACCCTCCACAACTACGGCCGGGTCGCCGACACCATCCCGGTGTGGGACTACGCGTTCAACTCGCTCAAGGTCGCCGCCGCCAACGTGGTCACCAACTGCGTCGGCGCGGCGCTGGCCGGCTACGCCCTGGCCCGGATGCGCTACCGGGGGCGGCGGGCGGCGACGCTGGCGTTCGTCCTCGCCATGCTCGTCCCCGTCGAGGGCCTGATCATCGCCCAGTTCACCACCATGCGGGAGCTGGGCCTGAACAACACCCTGATCGGGGTGCTCCTGCCGGGCTCCATCAGCGCGATCAACGTCCTGCTGATGCGCAACGCGTTCCTCAACCTCCCCCTGGAGGTGGAGGAAGCGGCTTTTGTGGACGGTGCCAACGTCTGGCAGCGGTTCCTCAGGATCGCCCTGCCCTCCGTCAAGGGCACCCTCGCCGTGGTCGCGATCTTCGCCTTCATGGGCGCCTGGGACGACTTCCTCTGGCCGCTGATCGTGCTGAGCGACCCGGACAGGTTCACCCTCACCATCGGGCTGAACTACCTCCACGGCACCTTCGCCAACGACGAACGGCTCGTCGCGGCGGGCACGATCATCGCCGTGGCCCCGCTGATCGCCCTGTTCGCCTGCCTCCAGCGGTACTTCTTCCGGGGCGTCGGCGAAGGTGCCGTCAAGGGCTGAGCCTCGCGCCCGTACCCCCGACCTCCACCGACCGAGAACCAGGAACCGTCTGCCGTATGAGCCCTTCCGCCGGTATGAGCCCTTCCGCGCCGCGCTTCGGCGCCAACTACACGCCCAGCCAGGGGTGGTTCCACCACTGGCTGGACTTCGACCTCGACGCCGTACGGGCCGATCTGGACTCCATCGCGGGACTCGGCCTCGACCACATCCGGGTCTTCCCGCTGTGGCCGCTCTTCCAGCCCAACCGCACCCTCATCAGGCCCCGCGCCGTCGAACAGCTCGTCCAGCTCGCCGATGCCGCCGCCGAACGCGGCCTCGACGTCAACGTGGACGGCCTCCAGGGCCACCTGTCCAGCTTCGACTTCCTGCCCGCCTGGACCCAGACCTGGCACCGGCGCAACCTCTTCACCGATCCCGACGTGGTCGCCGGGCAGGCCACGTACCTGCGGACCCTCGCCGCCGCGCTCGCCGACCGGCCGAACTTCGTCGGCATGACCCTCGGCAACGAGATCAACCAGTTCTCCGGCCACCCCCACCCCGATCCGGACCCCATCACCCCCGCCCAGGCGGGCAGTTGGCTCACCCGGCTGCTCGACGCCTGCGAGGAGGGCGCCCCCGGCAAGCTCCACCTGCACGCGGAGTACGACGCGGCCTGGTACGTGGACGGCCACCCCTTCACCCCCGCCCACGCGGCCCGGCTGGGCGCCGTCACCGCCGTGCACTCCTGGGTGTTCAACGGCACCGCCCAGCGCCACGGCCGTACCGGCAGCGCCACCGAACACCACGCCGCGTACCTGATCGAGCTGTCCAAGGCCTGGGCGCGCGACCCGCACCGGCCCGTCTGGCTCCAGGAGGTCGGCGCCCCGGCCCCGCTGATCCCTGCCGGCCACGCCGCCGCCTTCACCGAGGCGACCGTCGCCAACGCCCTGGACTGCCCGGACGTCTGGGGCGTCACCTGGTGGTGCTCCCACGACGTGTCGCGGGACCTCGCCGACTTCCCCGAACTGGAATACAGCCTCGGCCTGTTGACCAACGACCGGAAGGTCAAGCCCGCCGGGGAGACCATCGCCCGGATCGTACGGGAACGGCGCGGCCGGCAGCACACGCCCGCCGTCCGCACCACCGCGCTCGCCCTCGACACCGGGGACGACGAAACCTCGCCGCACCGCGCGACCTGCGCGCCGGGCGGGGAGTTCTTCGAGGCCTTCGCCCGGCTGACGGAGGAAGGTCACAGGCCCGCGGTGGTTCTGGAGAGCCTCGCGGGGGACAAGATGCATCTGGCGGCCCGAGGGATCACCGAGGTCCTCCGCCCGCACGACGTCCGATGAACGGCACCGCCATGTGCCGTACCGCACAGGCCAGTTCAGCTCAGCACCGGAATCGCCCCCCAACGATACGGAGAGCCAAGTGAACCCGTCAGAGACGCGGAGACCCACCCACCCCACCCGCCGCACGGTCGTCCTCGCGGGCGCCGCCAC
>NZ_WWJY01001145.1 GCF_009865405.1 Streptomyces sp. SID3212
CCGCCCCGGCCCCACCACCCGCGCCGGCGGGGCTGCACGCCCCGGCCCCACCATCCGCGCCGGCGAGGCCGCACGCGCCGACCGCCCGCCGAGCGCCGCCCGCAGCCCCGGCGCCGCGACCAGCGCGACCAGCGTCATCGACCCCAGCATCGCCAGGCCCGCCCCCGAGATCCCCGTCGGCCCGAGCAGGAACATCGCGCTGCCCAGCACCAGCAGGCACATGGCGCCCTGGAGGACGGCGAGCATGCCGGTACGGCCCTGGACCCGCAGCACCCCGATGTACAGCTCCACGACCACGCGCGGCAGCGCGGCGGCGGCCAGCAGCCGCAGCACGGTCGTGCCGTGCTCGGCGTAGTCGGGCCCGAACGGCGCGAGCACCTGCGGGGCGAAGACCACCAGCACCAGGACGACGGGCACCAGCAGGACCGCCATCCGGCGCAGCGCCCCCCGTACCCCCTCCGCCAGCCGCTCCGGGCTGTGCGAGGCGTGCGCGGTGAGCGAGGAGGCCATGTTGATGGCCATGAACTCCATCGTGCCGCCGACCGTGTACGCCGTGTAGAAGAAGGCGTTGTGCGCGGCGTCGAAGCGGACCGCCACCATCACCGGCAGCAGATTGATCATCGCGAGGCTGAACAGCGCCCCCACCGAGTCCCCGGCGAGGAACCGCCCGATGTCCCGCGAGCTGAGCGGCTCACGGTCGTGGTCGGCCTCGGCCTGCCGGGGGATGAGCCTGCGGAAGATCAGCCAGCCGAGCGGCAGGACGGACAGGGCGATGGCGGCGGCCCAGGAGACAAAAACCCCGAGGACGGGCATCGCGGTGGCGAACGCGACGAGCAGCAGCAGCTTCCCGACGGAGAAGACGGCGTTGCCGACCGGCACCCAGAAGGCCTTCCGCAGGCCGGTCAGGACACCGTCCTGGAGGGTGAGCAGCGCCCAGGTCACACAGGACGCGGTGAAGACGAGCCCGGCGGTGGGCCCGTCGAGGGGCGCGTACGACGGACCCCAGAGGTCGAGGGTCAGCAGGAACACCACACAGGCGACACACACGACCAGCGAACTGACGGCGTACGCGCGCAGGACCAGCGAACCGGTGGCGCGCCCGGCCCGGGGCACGTACCGCACCACCGCGCCGATCATCGTGGTGGCGGTGATGGCGGCGAGCAGCCGCATCGCGGCGATGGCGGCGGAGCCTTGCCCGACGGCCTCTTCCGTGTAGTAGCGGGCGGCGACGAGCCAGAAGCCCAGGCCCAGGGCGGCGGAGACGCCGGTGGAGAGCATGAGGGCGTAGGCGTTACGGAACATCGAGTCGTGCCCGGCCGGCGCGGCGGCCTCCGGCTTCCCCCCGGCCGGGCCGGCGGGACCGCGCAGCCGGGTGGTCTCGGCCACCTCAGCCGCGCCCGTCCCACACGGCCGGCCGGGCGCCGGACGCGGTGAGCACCCGGATGATCTCGTCGGCGCGGCGCGGATCGGCGGGCAGGGCGTGCCGGGCGAACCAGGCGGCGGGCGCGGGGTGCGGGGAAAGATCGGTGAAGACCTCGCCCGCGTAGGTGTCGAGCGGGGGGTCGTAGAGATAGCCGGTGGTGATACGGCGCCGGGCGAGGGCGGCGACGGCCGCGTCACGGTCCTCCACGAGCAGGGGCACACGGAACAGGGGCTGGACCTCAGCTCCGTCCCGAGCTCCGCCACCCCAGACGGTGTCCAACAGCCGCCGCGTACCCGCCCGGTGGGCCTCCAGGCGGGCGTCGAGTCCGGAGAGCAGCCGTTCCGTACGTCTCAGGCGGGTGCGTCCCGGCCGCAGCCGGTAGTCGTGCATGTCGACGCGCACCCAGGAGTGGAATCCGCTCAGCCCCGGCTCCCCGGCCAGCGCCTGCTTGAGATCACCGGCGCGCAGGGGCATCCGGATCGCCTCGCGCTCCTCCTGGCCGAGCACGCGTAACGCGGCGCGGGCGGCCCGTACGAGACGCAGCCCCCGTACGCCGGCCTCGGCGTACGGGCGTACGGCATAGGCGAGTTCGGCACGGAGGCGGGACGGCTGGAGCAACTCGTCCCGGGCCAGGGCCAGTTCCGTACGGAGGGCGGGATCCGCGACGGCGAGGAAACCACCGGTCTTGGCCCCCACGTGCTTGGAGAGGCTGAACACGGACGCGTCCCCGAAACCGCCGACGGGCCGTCCTCCCACCACGCTGCCGATCGCGTGCGCGGCGTCCTCGATCAGCGGAATCCCCAACCTGTCGCAGCGGGCGCGGAGTTCGGGAGCGGGGTCGGGATTCCCGTACAGATTGGTGGTCAGTACGGCGGACAGCCCCCGCCAGTCGGAGTCCGGCACGCGGTCCAGGTCGATCGACCCGTCGTACGGACGCAACGGGGCCTGTACGGGCCGCAGTCCGGCGGCGAGCACGACGAAGAAGATGACGTCGTCGTTGACCGGCGACATGAGGACCCGCCCGCCGGGCGGGCACCAGTGGCGCAGGGCCAGGTACAGCCCGAACCGGCACGACGGCACGTAAAGACATTCCCTGCCGAGGCGACGGCGCATGAGCGACTCCGGACCGGAGTAGACCGTGCGCGCACTGAACTCCGCCGGGCAGCTCTCCCCAAGAGCCATTCCGATTCCCCCCTGCCCCGGGCTCAATGTGGCCCGTACCGGACGGCCCCGTCAATAAGGCGGCAGGACCGGACCCCCCGACCGCTGTCGGTACGATCCACCGGTGCGGCGCGTTCTGGTGGTGGGCATCAGCGGGGCCGGCAAGTCCACGCTCGCGCGGACCCTGGCCGGCGAACTCGCCCTGCCCTACTACGAGATGGACGCCCTGCACTTCACCGGCCCCGGCTGGGCGGTGGACCAGGACTTCGCGTCGAGGGTCGCCGGCATCGCGGCCTCCCCGGCCTGGATCTTCGACTCGTTCGGCTACCCGGAGGTCCGCGACCTGCTGTGGGAACACGCCGACACGGTGATCTGGCTGGACTACCCGAGGCGGGTGGTGATGCCGAGGGTGCTGCGGAGATCGCTGAGGCGGACCGTACGCCGGGAACGCGTCTTCGGCGGCAACAGGGAGACGCTGGCGGGGTGGTTCCGCCGGGACCACCCGGCGTGGTGGGCGTGGTCCCAGCACGGGGCGCGGCGCACGGACATAGGCGGGCGGACGACGGATCCCCGCTTCGCCCCCCTGCGGGTGGTGCGGTTCGGTGCGCCGGGGGAGGCGGACAGGTGGCTGAGGGAGCGGGGCCGGGGTGAAGGAGCGGGGCCGGGGTGAGGGGTGAGGGGTGGTGAAGGCGGCCCCACCCCGCACCGTCAGCCCGTCGGGCCGGCGCCCCTCACTCCTCCACCATCAAGCCCTTCCGCAGCTTCTCCAGCGTCCGCGTGAGCAGCCGCGACACATGCATCTGTGAGATGCCCAGTTCCTCGCCGATCTCCGACTGCGTCATGTTGGCCACGAACCGCAGCGAGAGGATCTGGCGGTCGCGCCGGGGGAGTTCCGCGATCATCGGCTTGAGGGACTCGACGTACTCGATGCCCTCCAGGCCGTGGTCGTCGTAGCCGATCCGGTCCGACAGCGCGCTCTCGGAGTCGTCCTCCGCCGGCTGGGCGTCCAGCGAGCTCGCCGTGTACGCGTTGCTCGCCGTCATCCCCTCCACCACCTCGTCGCGGGTGAGGCCGAGCCGCTCCGACAGCTCGCCGACCGTCGGTGCGCGGTCCAGGCGCTGGGCCAGTTCGTCACTCGCCTTGGCGAGGTCCAGGCGCAGTTCCTGGAGCCTGCGCGGCACCCGTACCGACCACGACGTGTCGCGGAAGAAACGCTTGATCTCGCCGACGATCGTCGGCATCGCGAACGTGGGGAACTCCACGCCCCGGCTCAACTCGAAGCGGTCGATGGACTTGATCAGGCCGATCGTGCCGACCTGGACGATGTCCTCCATCGGCTCGCTGCGGGAGCGGAAGCGGGAGGCCGCGAACTTCACCAGGGCGAGATTCAGCTCGACCAGGGTGTTGCGGACGTACGCGTGCTCGTACGTGCCCTCTTCGAGGGATTCGAGCCGGGCGAAGAGCGTCTTGGACAGGGCCCGGGCGTCAACCGCCCCCACCTCGTCGAAGGGCGGGATCTCCGGCAGGTCCTCCAGACCCTCGGCGGGCAGGTTTTCCGAGCCCCCGTCGGGTAGGTTCTCCAGGTCCCCGGTGCGGGGTTCACCCTTGGTACGCGGTTCGGAAAGCGGTTCGTCGAGCCGGGGTGCCATGGTCTCCTCCATCGTTCTCGGCATGTGGCCGCCGAAGCCAATACGCTTGCTGCGGTTTGCGGCGCCTCCGAAGCCGGTCGTGTGGAATGTGTTCCTCCTAGCCCTACCCGGTCGGTACAGGCAGTTGCAAGTGTTAATTGTTCTGTTTGCCCTTATTGTGGGGGACTTCGGCTACCGGTCGGCGTGTGAAAGGCGTAATGTTCGAGCGGCGTCAACCGCAGTCATAGGCATGCGACGCGCGCGAACTTCCGACGATGGCTAACCAGACACGAAGAGGGACGGGAATGGACCGGCAGACGGTCGGCAGCGCGAACCGGGGCCGGCTTCGGGTCGAGGTTCGGACCGAGGGCCGGAGCGAGGTCGTCACGGCGGCCGGCGAGTTGGATCACCACACGGCGGACGTCCTGCGGGTCCCGCTGGAGGCGGCGCTGGAGCAGGGCCGGGTACGCCTGGTCATCGACTGCTCGCAGCTCGAATTCTGCGATTCCACCGGGCTCAACGTGCTGCTCGGTGCCCGGCTGACGGCGGACGCCGCCGGCGGCGGGGTCCATCTGGCGGGCATGCTGCCCGTCGTGGCCAGGGTCTTCGAGATCACGGGGGCTGACGCGGTCTTCACCCTCCATGATTCCGTCGAAGACGCCCTGGCGGACTGAGGCGGACTTGGGTACGTGGCCCCTCACTCTCCCCGTGCCGGCGTCGTCCGGGCCGGCCGTGCTGAACGCCGGACGGGTCCCGCGGACTTTCGCACCGGTGATGTGGGTGTTGTCACGATACGCAGGGGCAGGAGTCTCCCCGCAGGCCCACCGGCCCAGCTCTCCCCGAACCGGTCTGTGATGTGTAGTGATCTGTGGTGACCTGTAGTGATCTGTAGTGACGAACTGGAATTCGGTGAATCGGTGAGGTGAAGCGCTGATGAGCACCACCCGGCAGCCTCCGCCGGGCGACCTCGGCCCCGAGCCGGACGACGCGGGAACCACTCCCGCCGCGTCCGACCGGCGGGTACGCGCGCTCGCGCTGTCCGACGCGAGCGGGGTCGTCCCGCTCGCGCGCGACTTCACCCGCCAGGCGCTGTACGACTGGGGCTGGCTCCCCGCGGCGACCCCCGACCGGCGGGCGGCCGCGGAAGACGTCCTGCTCGTGGTCTCCGAGCTGGTCACCAACGCGTGCCTGCACGCCGACGGGCCGGAGGAACTGCGCGTCTCGACCCACGCGAAGGTCCTGCGCCTGGAGGTCACGGACCACGGCGAAGGCCAGCCAGAACCCCGCACCCCGCACCGCGCGGGGCGCCCCGGCGGCCACGGCATGTTCATCGTCCAGCGGCTCTGCCTCGACTGGGGAGTCGTACGGAACCCCGGCGAGACGGGGAAGACGGTCTGGGCGGAGCTGGCGGCGCCGCCCTCGTGAGCGGTCCGCCTGCTCCCTCCTTTCCGTGTCTCTCCGGCGAGCCGTCGGCTGAGAGATGGACCACAGGCATACACGGAACCATTCCTTCGCATTCGAAGGCGCTTCACAGGATCGGCACCCTGACCCGCAGGCGCCGCCGATCGCTACCCAAGGCGCGCCCGGCGCGGACTACCATCACCCCATGACCCGTGTACTGCTCGCCGAGGACGACGCATCCATCTCGGAGCCGCTGGCCCGCGCCCTGCGTCGGGAGGGTTACGAGGTCGAGGTCCGCGAAGACGGTCCGACCGCCCTGGACGCCGGCCTCCAGGGCGGGGTCGACCTGGTCGTCCTCGACCTCGGCCTGCCCGGAATGGACGGCCTGGAAGTCGCCCGCCGGCTCCGCGCCGAGGGCCACACCGTGCCGATCCTGGTGCTCACCGCCCGCGCCGACGAGGTGGACACCGTCGTCGGGCTGGACGCCGGCGCCGACGACTACGTGACCAAGCCGTTCCGCCTGGCCGAACTGCTCGCCCGGGTGCGTGCCCTGCTCCGGCGCGGCGCCAGCGACCCCGCCCCGGCCCCCGCCACCCACGGCGTGCGGATCGACGTCGAGTCGCACCGCGCCTGGATGGGCGACGAGGAGCTCCAGCTCACGGCGAAGGAGTTCGACCTGCTGCGGGTCCTGGTCCGCGACGCAGGCCGGGTCGTCACCCGCGACCAGCTGATGCGCGAGGTCTGGGACACGACGTGGTGGTCGTCCACCAAGACCCTCGACATGCACATCTCCTGGCTCCGCAAGAAGCTCGGCGACGACGCGGCGAACCCGCGCTACATCGCGACGGTACGGGGCGTCGGCTTCCGCTTCGAGAAGAGCTAGCCGGAAGGGCACCTTGCGCCGTCGTCTCATCAATTCCACGCTCGCGGTGGTGCTGGTCGTCATCGCGGTCTTCGGCGTGTCCCTCGTGATCGTCGAGACCCGCACCATCACCAGCAGCGCCCAGGAGAGCGTGGACAACGAGGCCGTCCGGATCGGCAGCATCGTGGACAGCCGCCTGCTCGGCGGTGAGAACATCACCCCCGGCATGCTGGCCGACCAGATCAGCAAGGACCGCTACGCCCGCGTCGACCTCCCCGGCCACCCGCCCGTCCAGTTCGGCGACCACCCCACCGGCAGTGTCATCCGGGGCAAGGCCACCGGCGAGCAGGGCGAGAAGGTCGTGGTCGAGGAGCGCCGCTCCTCCGTCAACCGTGAGGTCGGCCGTACGCTCCTGATCATCGGCGGGGTGGCGCTCCTCGCCGTCATCGCCGCCGTCCTGCTCGCCGTACGGCAGGCCAACAAGCTGGCCTCGCCGCTCACCGACCTCGCCGAGACCGCGGAACGCCTCGGCTCCGGCGACCCGCGCCCCCGCCACAAGCGGTACTCGGTGCCCGAGCTGGACCGGGTCGCCGACGTCCTCGACTCCAGCGCCGAGCGGATCGCCCGCATGCTCACCGCCGAGCGGCGCCTCGCCGCGGACGCGTCGCACCAGCTCCGTACCCCGCTCACCGCCCTGTCCATGCGGCTGGAGGAGATCTCCGCCACCGACGACCTGGAAACCGTCAAGGAAGAGGCCACGATCGCGCTCACGCAGGTCGAGCGGCTGACGGACGTGGTGGAGCGGCTCCTCACCAACGCACGCGACCCCCGTACCGGATCCGCCGTCGCCTTCGACATCGACGAGGTCGTCAAACAGCAGCTGGAGGAGTGGCGCTCGGCCTACCGCAGCGCGGGACGGGCCATCGTCTGCTCGGGCCGCAACGGCATGCGGGCCGTCGGCACCCCCGGCGCGGTCGCCCAGGTCCTGGCCGCCCTGATCGAGAACTCACTGATGCACGGCGGCGGTACGGTCGCGCTGCGCACGCGCGTCACCGGCAACCAGTCGGTCATCGAGGTGACCGACGAGGGCCCCGGCGTGCCCGCCGACCTCGGCGCGCGGATCTTCGAGCGGTCCATCAGCGGCCGCAACTCCACCGGCATCGGGCTGGCCGTGGCCCGCGACCTGGCCGAGGCGGACGGCGGCCGGCTGGAACTGCTCCAGCAGCACCCGCCGGTCTTCGCGCTCTTCCTCAGCCGGGAGGCCCGTACCCGCAAGGCGCCGCACACCGCGCGGGGCGACGACGGCGGCGACCGCCCGGTCCGCTGACCGGCTCGTCCGCTGATCAGCTGGTACGGATCAGCTCACCGGTCAGCTCTGTATCCGGTCCCGGTCCCGGCCGCGCTCCAGGAACGATTCGCCCGCCTCCGCAGGGAGCGGCACCGACCGGAACACCCAGCTGCGGTACGACCAGAAGCGGAACAGCGTCGCGACCCCGATGCCCAGGAACTTGAACACGTTGCTCTGGAGCGGGGTGTCCCAGCCGAACCCGTACGTCGCGGCGTAGAGAACCCCGTTCTCGATCACCAGGCCGACCACGCTGAACAGCAGGAACAGCGACAGTTCCTTCGTACGCCGGGTCTTGTCGCGCTCCCGGTACGTGAAGTACCGGAAGCCGACGTAGTTGAAGACGATCGCCACGACCGTGGCCAGGATGCCGGCCCGTACCACCGGTACGTCCGTAGCGTGCCGTACGAGGTTGAAGACCACCAGGTTCACCAGCAGCCCCACGGCGCCCACCGCACCGAACTTGGCCGCCTCGCGCACGAGCCGGTCCAGTCGCACGCGGAGTGCGCCCCGTTCGCCCATATGCCCGCTCAGCCCCGTCCGGTCGATGTCCTGTGCGGCCATGCTAACCAGCGACCCTGTCGGCCGACCCGGGGCCGGGTCCGTGGCCCAGGACACACCTGGGGCGGATGTGACGCGCTGTAGGCCCCGCCGGGGCCCGTTCCGGCGGGGCCCGACCCCTCCGGGACGGCTCGCGGACTCCGTCCCTTCGCACGCCCGATACCCTGGGGGCGTGACGTTCCCGGTAGTCGGCATGGTCGGCGGCGGTCAGCTCGCCCGTATGACCCACGAGGCGGGCATCCCCCTCGGCCTCAGATTCAAGCTCCTCAGTGACACCCCCCAGGACTCCGCGGCCCAGGTGGTCGGCGAGGTGGTCATCGGCGACTACCACGACCTGGACACGCTGCGTGACTTCGCGCGCGGGTGCGACGTGATCACGTTCGACCACGAGCACGTGCCGATCGAGCACCTGCGCGCGCTGGAGGCGGACGGCATCCCCGTACGCCCGGGTCCCGACGCGCTCGTGCACGCCCAGGACAAGGGGGTGATGCGCGCCAGGCTGACCGAGCTGGGCGCCCCCTGCCCGCGCCACCGCATCGTGGCCGACCCCGCCGACGCGGCGGCCTTCGCCGCCGAGGTGGGCGGCTTCCCGGTCGTCCTCAAGACCGTGCGCGGCGGGTACGACGGCAAGGGCGTGTGGGTCGTACGGTCCGAGCGCGACGCCGAGCAGCCCTTCCGGGCCGGCGTCCCGGTCCTCGCCGAGGAGAAGGTCGACTTCGTACGGGAACTGGCGGCGAACATCGTCCGCTCCCCGCACGGCCAGGCCGTCGCCTACCCCGTCGTCGAGTCGCAGCAGGTCGACGGGGTCTGCGACACCGTCATCGCGCCCGCGCCCGGCCTCTCCGACGAGCTGGCGGGCGAGGCCCAGCAGCTCGCCCTGCGCCTCGCCAAGGAACTGGGCGTCGTCGGCCACCTCGCGGTCGAGCTGTTCGAGACGGCCGACGGCCGGATCCTCGTCAACGAGCTGGCCATGCGCCCGCACAACTCCGGCCACTGGACGCAGGACGGCGCGATCACCTCGCAGTTCGCCAACCACGTACGCGCCGTGCTCGACCTGCCGCTGGGCGACCCCCGGCCGCGCGCGCCGTGGACCGTCATGTGCAATGTCCTCGGCGGCGACTACCCCGACATGTACCAGGCGTACCTGCACTGCATGGCCAGGGACCCGCAGCTCAAGATCCACATGTACGGCAAGGACGTGAAGCCGGGCCGCAAGGTCGGGCATGTCAACACCTACGGCGACGACCTGGAGGACGTGCTGGAGCGCGCCCGCCACGCCGCCGGCTACCTGCGAGGAACGATCACAGAATGAGCACCCCTCTCGTCGGCGTGGTCATGGGCTCGGACTCCGACTGGCCCGTCATGGAGGCCGCGGCGAAGGCCCTCGACGAGTTCGAGATCCCGTACGAGGTCGACGTCGTCTCGGCGCACCGGATGCCGCGCGAGATGATCGCGTACGGCGAGCAGGCGGCCGGCCGGGGCCTGCGGGCGATCATCGCGGGCGCGGGGGGCGCGGCCCACCTGCCCGGCATGCTCGCCTCGGTGACCCCGCTGCCGGTGATCGGCGTCCCCGTACCGCTCAAGTATCTGGACGGCATGGACTCGCTGCTGTCCATCGTGCAGATGCCCGCGGGCATCCCGGTGGCGACCGTCTCGGTCGGCGGGGCGCGCAACGCGGGGCTGCTGGCGGTACGGATCCTCGCGGCGCACGACCCGGAGCTCCAGGCCCGGATGCGGGACTTCCTCCAGGACCTCAACGAGCAGGCGACGGACAAGGGCAAGCGGCTGCGCGCCAAGGTGCAGGGTGTGGACAGCTTCGGTTTCGGGAAATAACCGCCATGGACTCCACGCACTTCCTCGAAGAGGCGCACGACCTGCTGGCCGAGTTCCCCGTGGTCGACGGCCACAACGACCTGCCGTGGGCACTGCGTGAACAGGTCCGCTACGACCTGGACCGCCTGGACATCGCCGACGACCAGTCGGCCCATCTGCACACCGACATCCCCCGGCTCAGGAAGGGCGGGGTCGGCGCGCAGTTCTGGTCCGTGTACGTCAGGTCCGACATGGCCGGGGACGACGCGGTCAGCGCGACGCTGGAGCAGATCGACGTCGTCGGCCGGCTCCTCGCGCGCTATCCGCAGGACCTGGTCCGCGCGCTGACCGCCGACGACATGGAGACTGCCCGCCGGCAGGGCCGTATCGCCTCCCTGATGGGCGCGGAGGGCGGGCACTCGATCAACAACTCGCTGGCCACGCTGCGGGCGCTGTACACGCTGGGCGTGCGGTACATGACGCTGACCCACAACGACAACCTCGCCTGGGCGGACTCGGCGACGGACGTGCCCTCGGTGGGCGGCCTCTCCGCGTTCGGCCGCGAGGTCGTCCGCGAGATGAACCGCCTCGGCATGCTGGTCGACCTCTCGCACGTCGCCGCGACGACGATGCGGGACGCGCTCGCGGTGACCGAGGCGCCGGTGATCTTCTCGCACTCGTCGTCGCGGGCGGTCTGCGACCATCCGCGCAACATCCCCGACGACGTCCTCGCCCTCCTCCCCGCGAACGGGGGCGTCGCGATGGTCACCTTCGTACCGCAGTTCGTCCTGCCGGAGGCGGTGGCGTGGGCGGCGGCGGCCGGCGAGAACATGACCGCGCACGGGCTGCACGCGCTGGACAGGACGGCGGAGGCGATGAAGGTCCACGAGGCGTTCGAGGCGGCGAATCCGCGGCCACGGGCGCTGGTCTCGACGGTGGCGGACCATCTGGACCACATGCGGGAGGTCGCGGGCGTCGACCACGTCGGCATCGGCGGCGACTACGACGGCACGCCGTTCACGCCCGTGGGCCTGGACGACGTGTCGGGCTACCCGAACCTGATCGCGGAGCTTCTGTCGCGGGGGTGGTCGCGGTCGGACGTGTCGAAGCTGACGTGGACGAATGCGGTGCGGGTGCTGCGGGCCGGGGAGGACGTCGCTCGTTCCTTGTCCACGGAACGGACGCCTTCGCAGGCGACGCTGTCTCTGGACGGGTAGCCTCTGCCACGGTGTCCGTTGCGCTTACTGATGTCCTCAATCGCCGGACGGG
>NZ_WWJY01001146.1 GCF_009865405.1 Streptomyces sp. SID3212
CCGGCACCCGCCGAGCCCGGCCGCGCCGACGGCGCGCCGCGCCCCGGATCCGCGGCGGCGGACACCGACGTCGTGGGGGTCGCCGTCATCGGACTGGCCGGGCGCTATCCCGGTGCCCGCGACGTCGACGAGCTGTGGGACAACCTCCTCGCCGGACGGGACTCCGTCGGCACGATCCCCGCCGAGCGCTGGGACCACGAGGCGCTCTACGACTCCGCAGGCGGCCCGGGCCGTACCTACTCGCGGTGGGCGGCGCTGCTCGACGGCGTCGACGAGTTCGACTCCCTCTTCTTCGGCATCTCTCCCGCCGAGGCCGAACTGATGGACCCCCGCCAGCGGCTCTTCCTGGAGACGGCACACCAGGCACTCCAGGACGCCGGCTACACCCCCGAGGGCATGGGCCGGAACACCGGCGTGTACGTCGGGGCGATGGCCAACGACTACGGCCTGTTCAGCGCCCAGGGGGCGCTCACCGGAGACGCGCCCTACCCCTGGGCGGAGGGCTATCAGATCGCCAACCGCGTCAGCTACCTCTTCGACTTCACCGGTCCGAGCCTGACCGTCGACACCGCCTGTTCGGCGTCGGGTACGGCTCTGGAGCTGGCCTGTGGCGCGGTGCTGCGCGGGGAGGTGACGGCGGCGGTGGCGGGCGGGGTCAATCTGGTGCTGCATCCCGCCCGGCACATCCAGTACGCGCAGATGGGCATGCTCGCCCACGGTGGCCGCTGCCGGGCCTTCGGGGCGGGGGCGGACGGCTTCGTGCTGGGCGAGGGCGTGGGAGCCGTCGTACTCAAGCGGCTCGACCGGGCGCTGGCCGACGGCGATCACATTCACGGCGTGATCCGCTCCGCGGTCGCCAACTCCGACGGCCGTACCAACGGGTTCACGGTTCCCAGCCCCGCCGCCCAGGCGGCCCTGGTGCGCAGGGCGCACCGGGCCGCCGGGGTGGAGCCACAGTCGATCGGTTACGTCGAGGCCCATGGTTCGGGCACCGCGCTCGGCGATCCGATCGAGGTGCGGGGACTCACCGAGGCGTTCGGGGGACCGAGGGAGGGCGGATCCCGCAGCGGGATCGGCAGCATCAAGAGCAACATCGGTCATCTGGAGTCGGCCGCCGCCGTCGCCGGGCTGACCAAGGTGCTGCTGCAACTGCGCCACCGCACCCTGGTGCCGACCCTGCACACCGATCCGGTCAACCCGCACATCGACTTCTCGCGCACACCGTTCCGCCTCCAGGAGTCCGCGGAGCCGTGGCGGACACAGGACGGTCCGCTCCGCGCCGGACTGAGCTCCTTCGGCGCCGGCGGGGTCAATGTCCACCTGGTGGTGGAGGAGCCCCCCTCCCTCGCCGGGGCCGACGACGACGTCGCGGGCCGGGCCCACCTCATCGTGCTCTCCGGCCGGGACGGGTCCGACCTGCGCGACTACGCGGGACGGCTGCGTTCCGCGCTCGCGGCGGGCCCGGGACACCGGCTCGCCGACATCGCCTTCACGCTCCAGGCCGGAAGGCAGCCGCGGGACGAGCGACTGGCGTTCCCGGCCACGGACCTGCCGCACCTGCTCACCGCACTCGAACTGATCGCGGACGGCCGGTCCGCCGAGGTGGCCGGACTGGTGCACGGGCGGATCGGGGACCGCCCCGCACTCGGCGACGTGTTCGGTTCCGGACCGGAGGGCGTCGCCTTCCTGCGGGAACGGCTGCGTGCCGGGGACCTCACGGTGCCCGCCCGGCTGTGGGCGTACGGAGCGGACCTGCCCTGGGCCGAACTGACGGAGCCGGGGTGCCGGCGGGTCAGCCTCCCGCCGTTCCGCTTCGCACCGGTCAGGCACTGGCTCCCGGCCGGTCTGACCGCCTCGCTCCTGCCGGGCGGCGGCGCGGCGGTGAAGAACGCGGAAGACGTCGCGGCCACCGAGGCCGACGGTGGCGCGGCGCGCACGGAGGCGACGCGGGACAACGGTGTCGCGGACGGTGCGGGGGCCGCGTCGGAGACGGTGCTGTACCGCGCGCTCTGGGCGCATGCCCCCTCGCTGTCGCCCGGCACGCCGTCCCCGGCGCCGACGGCTCCGCCGTACGACGGACTGCTCCTGGTGACGGTCGGCGACGAGCCCCCGGGGGCCGGTGCGGACGCGGTGACCGGGGTGAGGACGGCGCACGCGGTGGACCCGGAAGCCGTTCCCGGCCTGCTGGACGCCCGCGCGGCGCGGATCGTCGTACTGGATCTGCGTCCGCACCGCGCGGACCCTTTCTCCCTGGAGGCCGCCGTCGCGCTGCCGTTGACGCTGGCGCGCTGGTCCGCCGAGCACGGCCGCCCCGTCGACTGCGCGGTGGTGTGCCGCCCCGGGGATCCGGCGGTGACGGCCCTGGACGCGCTGGGCCGGTCACTCGCCCTCGAAGGCGTACGGCTGCGGCTCGGCCGGATCGAGGTGGCCGATCCACGACTCCCGCCGGTACGGGACCTGTTGGCGGAGGCCTGTGGTCCGGACCGACAGGTCCGCCGGCTCGGGACACGGCGCTGGACACGTCGGACCGAGGCGGTGGCGCACGTGCCCGCCGAACCGATCCGGCGCGCCGGGGCGCCGACGCGTACCGGCGGTGTGCTGATCACCGGTGGCGCCGGCGGGGTGGGGCGGCTGGTGGCGACTCATCTGGCCGAACGGCACCAGATTCCCGCCCTTGTCCTGCTCGGCCGCTCGCACCCCACGCCGGACGTCGAGCGGCTCCTGACCGGCTTGCGACGCCATGGTGCGCGGGCCTTCTACCTGCGGGCCGACGTCACCGACGAGGACTCCCTCGGCGCGGCCCTGGAGCAGGCCCGCGAACTGGCGGGCGGTCTGCGGGGCGTCATCCACGCGGCAGGGGTCCTCGACGACGCCCCGCTCACGGCCAAGACCCCCGGCTCGCTGCGCGCGGTCCTGGCACCGAAGGCGGACGGCACGCTGCTCCTCGACCGTCTCACCGCCTCCGACCCGCTGGACTTCCTCCTCCTCACCTCGTCCTTCGTCGCCTGGACCGGAAACGCCGGCCAGTGCGACTACGCGGCGGCCAACCGCTTCCTCGACGCCTTCGCGGAGCAGCGCGAGGAGTGGCGGGTCCAGGGCCTGCGGCACGGGCGCACGGTCTCCGCCGCCTGGCCGCTGTGGCGGGACGGTGCCATGCGGATGCCCGTGGACGTCGTACGACTGACCGAGACCACCACCGGCCTCCGGCCGATCGCGACCGTCCGGGCGCTGCGCGCACTCGACGAGCTGCTGACCGCGGATTCCGGTGCCTACCTCGTCGGCCACGGCGACCAGACCCGGATCGCCTCGGCGCTCGGTGCGGAGCCCGCCGCCGTGGAGACGGCGACAGCGGCGGTCGACGCCGGGACACTCCACGCACGGCTGACGGCGGAGGTCTCCGCCCTGTTGAAGCTGCCGCCGAACGCCCTGGGCGTGGACGAGCGGTTCGGCGACGTCGGCATGGACTCCGTACTGACGATCCGGCTCGTCAACCGGCTGAACGAGCTGTTCGGCCTCGCCCTGACACCGGTCGCGCTCTACGAACATCCCACGGTCGCCACGCTGTCGGGGTACCTGACGGAACATCATGCCGTCACCGGGGCAGAGGAACCGGCGGCGCCGGCCACCCACGCGCGGGCCGTTCCGGGGCCTGGAGCCGGTTCGGAGCCCTCCGTTGCCGCAGGTTCCGGGCCGATCGCCGTCATCGGCATGGCCGGGCGCTTCCCCGGTGCCGACGACATCGACGAGTTCTGGACGAACCTGCTGGCCGGGCGCGACTGCGTCAGCGGTGGCCACCCGGACAGCGCCCCGGGCGAACGGGTGGGCGGCCCGGTGAGGTCCTGGGCGGACGGCGCCGGTCCGCGGGCCGGATTCCTGGCCGACGTGGACGCCTTCGACGCCGGTTTCTTCGGGCTCTCGCCGCGTGAGGCCGCCCTGATGGATCCCCAGCAGCGGCTGTTCCTCCAGGCGTGCTGGCACGCGATCGAGGACGCCGGGACCGACCCGCGGGCCCTCGCCGGCTCCCGCACGGGCGTCTACGTTGGCGCGACGCTCAGCGACTACACCGAACTGCTCGCACGCGGCGGGGACACCGCCCACGCCTACCTGGCTCCCGGCAACGTCCACAGCGTCATCGCCAACCGTGTCTCGCACCAGCTCGACCTGCGCGGCGCCAGTGAGGCCGTCGACACGGCCTGCTCCAGCTCGCTGGTGGCGCTGCACCACGCCGTCGCCGCGCTCCGGTCCGGCCAGTGCGACCTCGCACTGGCGGGCGGCGTCAACGTGCTGTTGTCACCGACGTACTTCGACTCGCTCGCGGGCGCCGGGATGCTGTCCGCCACCGGCCGCTGCCACACCTTCGACCGGGCGGCGGACGGTTACGTCCGTGGTGAGGGCGTCGCCGCCGTCCTCCTGAAACCGCTGGCCCGGGCGCTCGCCGACGGCGATCCCGTGCACGCCGTGATCCGGGGCACCGCCGTCAACCACGGTGGCCGGGCACACTCACTCACCGCGCCCCGTCCGTCCGCCCAGGCCGAGGTGATCACCGCCGCGCTGCGGGACGCCGGGGTGCCGGGCTCCTCACTGGCGTACGTCGAGACGCACGGCACCGGAACCCCGCTCGGCGACCCGATCGAGATCGACGGACTGCGCGCCGCCCTCGGCGGTCCGGTCGGTCCGGTCGGTCAAAGTGGTCCGGCCGGTCGGAGTGGTCAGGGCGCCGGGTGCCTTCTCGGGGCGGTGAAGGCGTCCATAGGGCACGCCGAGTCGGCCTCCGGCATGGCCGGGCTGATCGCGGTCGTCCAGGCGATGCGCCACCACACCCTGCCGGGCACCCCCCATGTACGTGAGATCAACCCGCACATCGACCTCTCCGACGGCGTCCTGCGGCTGGCCACCGGTCCGGAACCCTGGGAGCGGAACGATCCCCGGGAACCCCGTCGGGCGGGCGTCAGCTCGTTCGGCTTCGGAGGCACCAACGCGCACGCCGTCCTGGAGGAGGCGCCCGAGATGCCGGCAGCTCCGGCCGCCGGATCCGGACTCCAGGTGGTGACCCTCTCCGCCACGGACGACCAACGCCTGCGCGCCTACGCGGAGCGTCTGCTCGCCTTCCTGGACGGCGACGACACGCCGCTCGCCGACCTCGCCCACACCTCCCGCACCGGGCGGACCGCACTGCCCCGGAGGCTGGCACTGGTCTGCCGCGACACGGCCGGACTGCGTGAGCGGCTCGGCGACTTCCTCGCCGGGCGGGACCACACCCGACCGGCCTCCGACGCGGTTCCCCCGGACCTGGCGGAGGCCGTGCGCGCCTGGACGGCGGGCGGCCCGGTCGCCTGGGAACGCCTGTTTCCGCAGGGCGGGCGGCGGGTGCGTTTCCCGCTGTACCCGTTCGACACCCGGCTGCGCTACGGCCCACCCGGCACCGGAGGCACCGGAGGCTCCCGGCCCGGGGAGACCGTACGGCCGGCCCGCGACGCGCGCGAGAGCGAAGAGGCCGCCGGCACCGGCCCCGCCCGCCACGAAC
>NZ_WWJY01001147.1 GCF_009865405.1 Streptomyces sp. SID3212
GACTGCGAGTTGACCCGGATGACCGCCTCGTACGAACGCCCCACGTCCTTGGGGTCGATCGGCAGGTACGGCACCGCCCACTCGATCTCGTCCACCGTCACGCCGCGCGCCTCGGCGTCCGCCGCCATCGCGTCGAAGCCCTTCTTGATGGCGTCCTGATGGGAGCCGGAGAAGGACGTGTAGACCAGGTCGCCCACGTACGGATGGCGCGGGTGGATCTCCATCTGGTTGCAGTACTCGCTGGTGCGGCGGATGTCGTCGATCTGCGAGAAGTCGATCTGCGGGTCGACGCCCTGCGAGAAGAGGTTCATGCCCAGGGTCACCAGGTCGACGTTGCCGGTGCGCTCGCCCTGGCCGAACAGGCAGCCCTCGATCCGGTCGGCGCCGGCCATCAGGGCCAGTTCGGCGGCGGCGACGGCCGTACCCCGGTCGTTGTGCGGGTGCACGGACAGGCAGACGAACTCCCGGCGGGACAGGTTCCGCGACATCCACTCGAAGCGGTCCGCGTGCGTGGACGGCGTCGAACGCTCCACGGTGGCGGGCAGGTTGAGGATGATCTCGCGGCCGGCCTCCGGCTGCCAGACGTCCATGACCGCCTCGCAGACCTCCAGCGCGAAGTCCAGCTCGGTGTCCGTGAAGATCTCCGGCGAGTACTGGTAACCGAAGATCGTCTCGGGGCCGAGGATCTTCTCCGCGTACTCCATCACCAGCCGCGTCCCGTCCACGGCGATCTGCTTGACCTGCTCCTTCGTCCCCCGGAAGACCACACGGCGGAAGGTCGGCGCGGTCGCGTTGTAGAGATGCACCGTCGCCCGGTGGGCGCCGCGCAGGGACTCCACCGTGCGCTCGATCAGCTCCTCGCGTGCCTGCGTCAGGACGGAGATCGTCACGTCCTCGGGGATCGCGCCCTCTTCGATGATCGACCGTACGAACGCGAAGTCGGTCGCTCCGGACGCCGGGAAGCCGACCTCGATCTCCTTGTAGCCCATGCGTACCAGCAGGTCGAACATCTCACGCTTGCGCGCCGGCGACATGGGGTCGATCAGGGCCTGGTTGCCGTCCCGCAGGTCGGTGGAGAGCCAACGCGGCGCGGTGGTGACCCGCTTCTCGGGCCACGTACGGTCCGGGATCGCGACGGCCTCGTACGGGCCGTACTTGTGGATCGGCATTCCGGAGGGCTTCTGGGTGTGGGTCGCGTTGGTCAGGGGCGTGGGGCGACCGACAGAAGTGGCGGAAGGGTCAGGCATGGCGCAGGGGCTCCTCGTGTGTCCGCTGGGACGGCCGACGGGGCGGGAAAACCGCAACACCAGACTCCGCGGGGAGGGGGTCGGCCTGCGACTACAGACCCTCGCCGCGGCAGCTAAGGAGAAGCAGCCCGAAACGCATGATGCGTGGCACTGTAGCCGAGCCCGGGCATCCGGAGCCGTCCGTATCAGTATGCGGGACCGAATACCGGCAGATCACTCCATTTCAGCCATCATGGTGGCTTTGAGTGACAGGGCCGCTACACAGTGCCACATTCTTCTTATGGATGCCACCGGTTCAACCGCCCCCCAGGCCGCCCCTCACCCCGTCTTCTGCACGATCGTGCCGCCGCACGTGCTCGACAAGCTCGCCAGGTCCGACGACCCGGCCCTCTCCGGACCCGCCCGCCGCACGCTGGAGGCGGACTCCGCGCGCCGTACGCGCCGCGCGCTCACGACCACCCTGGGGCCGCCCGCGGCCTCCGACGCACCGACCGGCAAGCCCGCGCGCACGATCCACGACTGCGGGAACCGTACGGCCCTGCCGGGCAGAAAGGTCAGGTCCGAGGGCGACGAGCCCGGCACGGACGCCACCGTCAACCGCGCGTACAACGGGCTCGGCGCCACGTTCGAGCTGCTGCTGTCGGCGTACGGACGTGACTCGCTGGACGGCGCCGGCCTGCCGCTCGTCGCGAGCGTCCACTACGACCGGGAGTACGGCAACGCGTTCTGGGACGGCGAGCAGATGGTGTTCGGCGACGGGGACGGCGAGATCTTCCTCGACTTCACGCTGCCCGTCGACGTGATCGCGCACGAACTGGCCCACGGCCTGACGCAGTACACCGCCAACCTCAGCTACTACGGCCAGCCGGGCGCCCTCAACGAGTCCGTCTCGGACGTCTTCGGCTCCCTGGTCAAGCAGTACACCCTGGACCAGACCGCCACCGACGCGGACTGGCTCATCGGCGCCGGGCTCCTCGCCCCGCGTGTCACCGGGGTCGCCCTGCGCTCGATGAAGGAGCCGGGGAGCGCGTACGACGACGACGTCCTCGGCAAGGACCCGCAGCCGGGGTCGATGGACGACTACGTGCGTACGGGCCGCGACAACGGCGGGGTGCACATCAACTCCGGCATCCCCAACCGGGCGTTCCACCTGCTCGCCACGCAGCTGGGCGGGAAGTCCTGGGAGCGGGCGGGGCAGATCTGGTTCGACGTGCTGACGGGCGGCGACCTGGAGGTCGACGCGAACTTCACGGACTTCGCCCGGCTCACGGTGGCGGCGGCCGGCGCCCGCTACGGGGACGGCACGGCGGAGCACGAGGCCGTGGTCAAGGCGTGGGCGGAGGTGGGGGTCCCGACGGCGTGAGCCGGTGTCCGTACGGCGTGAGCCCGTCTCCGTACGGCGTGAGCCGGCGTGCGGGCGCTCGTGAGTCGCCCTCCCGCGAACGGCCGGGGTGCGTTAGACAGGACCCATGCGGATCGACGTACGGCGCACAGGCGGCTTCGCGGGCATCGAACGCAGGGCCGGGATCGACATCTCGGCCCTGCCCGACGCGGCCGGCTGGCGGGCCCTGGCGGAACAGGCGGTCGCGGACGCCCAGGAGGCGCCCGGGCCGGTGGTGCCCGACGGTTTCAGCTATACGGTCACGGTCGACGGCCGGGTCTTCCACTGCGCGGACCCGCACCTGTCCGAGGCACAGCGCACGCTCGTCTCACGCGTCCTCAAGGAAGGCGCCTGAGGCGGTCGCCGCCTCGAAGGTGTCGCCCGCGCCGACCGCGAAGTCCCGTACGGCCGCGTCCAGGAAGGCCCGGTGGCCGTAGCGGCCCGGCAGGTAGCCGGTCCGCTCCAGCTCGGCCATGCCGTGCAGCAGGCACCACAGGCGGCGGACGAGCAGCCCCTCGTCGGCCGGCCGGAACCGGCCCGCCGCCACGGCCCGCTGGATCGCGCCGTTCGGCACGCGGAGCACGTACAGACCCATCTCCCGATGGGCGACGCCCGGTTGGAAGCCGGACAGTCCGGAGCCACCGAACAGGACGGCGTAGACGTCGGGTTCGGCGAGGGCGAACTCCCGGTACGCGCGGCAGAGCGCGAACAGCTCGGCGACCGGGTCGTCCTCGTCCTCACCGACCTCTCGGAGCCGTTCCAGGAAACGTGCGAACCCCTCACGCAGGACACCGGTGTGATCAGTGGTCGACACGACAAGAAGAATAACGGCGTGACGGGGCAATCACGGAGTGTCGGCCGGACCGAAGTGGTGTCGGCCTGACCTCAGAAGCCCAGCTTGCGCAGCTGCTTCGGGTCGCGCTGCCAGTCCTTGGCGACCTTCACGTGCAGGTCGAGGAAGACCGGCGTACCGAGCAGCGCCTCGATGTGCTTGCGCGACTTGGTCCCGACCTCCTTGAGCCGCTTGCCCTTCGGGCCGATGATGATGCCCTTCTGGCTGGGCCGCTCGATGTAGACGTTGGCATGGATGTCGAGCAGCGGCTTGTCCGCCGGGCGGTCCTCGCGCGGCAGCATCTCCTCGACGACCACCGCGATCGAGTGCGGCAGCTCGTCCCGTACACCTTCCAGCGCGGCCTCCCGGATCAGCTCGGCGACCATGACCATCTCCGGCTCGTCCGTGAGGTCGCCCTCGGGGTAGAGCGGGGGGCTCACGGGGAGCAGCGGGACGAGGAGGTCGGCCAGGAGGCCGACCTGCTGGTCGCCGACCGCCGACACCGGGACGATCTCGGCCCACTCCAGGCCGATCTCCTTGCCCAGCTGGTCGATGGCGATGAGCTGCTCGGCGAGCGTCCTGGACTCGACCAGGTCCGTCTTGGTCACGACGGCGACCTTCGGCGTCTTCTTGATCCCCGCCAGTTCCTTGGCGATGAACCGGTCCCCGGGGCCGAGCTTCTGGTCGGCGGGCAGGCAGAAGCCGATCACGTCGACCTCGGACCACGTCGCGCGCACGATGTCGTTGAGGCGCTCGCCGAGGAGTGTGCGCGGCTTGTGGAGGCCGGGGGTGTCGACCAGGATCAGCTGCGCCTCGGGCCGGTGGACGATGCCCCGGACGGTGTGACGCGTGGTCTGCGGCCGGTTCGAGGTGATGGCCACCTTCTGACCGACCAGAGCGTTCGTGAGGGTGGACTTGCCCGCGTTGGGGCGGCCGACGAAGCAGGCGAAGCCGGCCCGGTGGGGGGCTTCCGCTGCTCCGGCTGCCTCGGACGAAGAGGGGGTACGAGCGCTCATGGCGCCCATTCTCCCCGATCGTTCACGCCCCGCCGACCAGATCCACGCCGATCCGGCCGGGGACGGCCCGGGCGGCGGGCCGCCGGGTCCCCGTCAGCCCGCCTGGACGGTCGCGCGCGGGACCCCGTCGGGGCCCGCCAGCAGCACGGGTGTCAGGTCCCCGCCGAGGTCCCGTACGGCGGCGCGGTCGTCGTCCGCGACGGCGGCGGCCTCCGAGACGACCGCCGCGGCCTCCAGGGAGCCGGCCCCGCTGGCGACGGCCATCGCGACGGCCGTCCTGAGGGCGCTGAGCTTCAGGGAGGGCAGGTCGACCGTCCCGGCGACGTACGTCCTGCCGGTGTCGTCCCGTACGGCCGCGCCCTCGGCGACTCCGTTGCGGGCGCGGGCGCTGCGGGCCAGGGTGATGATCTTGCGGTCCTCGGGGTCGAGTTCGGGACCGGGGCCGGTGCTCTGCGTCATGGGGTGAGCATAGGAGCCGTACGGCGGCGCCCGCGACGGCCCCCGGCCGGTCAGACGCCCACCGGATCAGCCACCGGATCAGCCATCGGATCGCCGCCGGATCGGCCGCCGCCGGGCCGGCCCCCCGCCCGCTCAGCCCGCGAGCGGGTACAGCGAGCCGCGTACGCCCTCCGGGCTCGCCAGCCACTCCAGTTTCGCCGCCGTGTCCGTCTCGGGCAGCGGGGTCTGGAGGACGATCGCGAGGTCGGGCCTGGCGGGCACCCTGAGGTGCGTGGACTCCACGTACAGCGTGCCCACCACCGGGTGCTCCAACTCCTTGCGCACCTGCCCGGCGGGCGCGATGTCCCGCTGGTTCCAGAGCACCGCGAACTCCTCGCTGGACGCCATGACCTCCTCGACCACCGCCTGGAACCCCTCGTCGTCGGGGCACTCCGAGCAGGCCGCCCGGAACTGCGCCACGACGAGCGGCGCGATCTTCTCCCACTGCTTCTGCCGGGCGCGGTAGATCGGGTCGGTGAAGAACGTGATCAGGCAGTTCCGGGGGCTCCCCGCCCGCATCCCGAGCACCGCGCCCGCCGCGCCGTTGAACATCACCGTGTTCCAGTAGCAGTCCATGATGTGCGCGGGGTACGGCATCCACGCGTCGATCATCCGGCGCAGCCCGTCGCACATGTCGGCGGCCTCCGGATGCACCTGCGGCGCGGGCGGGTTGAGCCCCGCCAGGACGTACAGATGACGGCGCTCGATGGCGCTCAGCCGCAGCACCCGGGCCACCGAGTCCAGGACCTGCGGCGAGACGGTGATGTCCCTTCCCTGTTCGAGCCACTGGTACCAGGAGACCCCGACGCCCGCGAGGACGGCGACCTCCTCGCGCCGCAGTCCCGGCGTACGGCGCCGGGCGCCGCCGTCCGGCAGCCCCGCCTCGCCCGGGGTGACCCGGGCCCGCCTGCTCATCAGGAACTCGCGCAGCTCGCCGAGGCGACGCGTCCTGCCGGTCTCCGTGGTCACGAAGAACTCCCCCCGCCCTGCTGCCTGGTGGTCCCGCCAACAGGATAAGTACCCGCTCCCCACGGCTATTCCGGCGAACGCAGGCTGGGGCCATGCCGACCGAGACCTCCGCCCCGACGCCGCCGGACAGCCCGGGCACCTCTGCCCGGACCGCCGCCGCTGCCCCCGGCCGGGCCGCCGCCCCGTCCGCCGTCCCCGCCTTCGACCACCCCCCGGCGCCCGCGCCCGCGCGGCTCACCGGCCGCGCCAGGCTGATCCTCTTCGTGCTCTGCGCCGCGCAGTTCATGGTGGCGCTCGACTTCTCCGTACTGAACGTGGCCCTGCCGGTCCTCGGCGAGGACCTGGGCATGAGCCGGTCCGCGCTCCAGTGGGGCGTCACCGCCTTCGCCCTGCCGTCCGGCGGCTTCCTGCTGCTCTTCGGCCGGATCGCCGACCTCTACGGGCGCCGCAGGCTCTTCCTCACCGGCCTCGCCGTCTTCGGCTCCGCCTCGCTGCTCGCCACCCTCGCCTGGAACCCCGAGGTGTTCCTGGCCGGACGGGCGCTCCAGGGGCTCGGCGCCGCCGTCATCGTGCCGACCGGGATGTCGCTCCTCACCACCACGTTCCCCGAAGGCCCGCAGCGCGACCGGGCGCTCGGCATCAGCGGGACGCTGCTCTCGCTGGGCTTCACCGTCGGGATGGTGCTCGGCGGGGTGATGACGGACACGCTGGGCTGGCGGTCCACCATGGGGCTGCTGGCGGTCGCCGCGGTGATCGTGCTCGCCCTGGCGCCGGGGCTGCTGCCCGAGTCCCGTACCCCCGAGCGGCCCCGTCTCGACGTCCCCGGCGCGGTGACCGTCACCGGCGGCCTGCTCGCGCTGATCTACGCCCTGTCGACCGCCGCCGAGCGCGGCTTCGGCGGCACCGACGTCCTGGCGACGCTCGTCGCGGGCGTCGCGCTGCTGGTGGCGTTCGGCGCGGTCGAGTCCCGCAGCGCCGCTCCCCTGGTCTCCCTGCCGATGCTGCGGCGGCGGACCGTGGCGTGGGGCAACCTGGGCGGACTGGTCACCTTCTCGATGATGAGCACGGTGGTGTTCGTCCTCACCCTCTACTTCCAGGAGACCCTGGGCCTCAGCTCGTTCGAGACGGGTCTGGTCTTCGGGTTCCAGGGGGTGATGTCGGTGGTCGCGGGCATGCTGGCCCCACGCGTGATCGGCCGCCTCGGCGCCCGCCGTACGCTCGTGGGATCCCTGGTCGGCCAGGGGGTGTTCACCGCCGCGCTGCTGGGCATCGGTGCCGGCTCGGGGGTGATCCTGGCCACGGTGGCGGTCTCGCTGGCGAGCATGTGCCATCTGGGCGCGATCATCGCGTACGGACTGACCGTGACGTCCGGCGTCCCGGACGGGGAACAGGGCCTCGCCACGGGCCTGGTGACCACGACCCAGCAGGTCGGCCTCACGATCGGGATCCCGCTGCTGGGCGTCCTCGCCACCACCCACGGCGGGTTGTACGACGGGGTCAGGCTGGTTCTCGCCGCCGACGCGGCGATCGTGGTGGCGGTGGGGCTCCTGGTGGCGGCGGGCCTGCGCGGACGCCGCGCGGCGTGATCGCCCGGCCGTCCTGAGGATCGGCTGTAAAGGATCGTGAAGGGCTCTACCCAAAGCACTCCATAACGTGAAATATTCTGGCCTTCCCTTGTTTGACCTGGGGTATCGTCCCGTTCACCCCCTGTTCAAGGTTTCCTTGACCGGCGCCGCGAGCAGCGTTCGCTCTCCCCCCTCCGCCGGTGAGCCGAGCAAGAGAGACAAGGCCCATGAAGCGCATACTCATCCGCTCCGGCAAGAGCCCGTTCCGTGTCGCGTCGCGCGAGGAGTTC
The DNA here is from genome assembly GCF_009865405.1 of Streptomyces sp. SID3212. Taxonomy (GTDB): domain Bacteria; phylum Actinomycetota; class Actinomycetes; order Streptomycetales; family Streptomycetaceae; genus Streptomyces. Next base: position 7,799 of record NZ_WWJY01001147.1, read on the forward strand.
CTGCACCAGGATCTGATCGGCACGAACTCGGGCAACCTGCTGTTCAGCGACGCCACCCACAAGATCCTGCTCACGGAGCACACCGAGATCACGTCCAACGGTCTGCCGACCGACACGAGTGCCGCGCGGGCGAAGGAGATCAACGAGCGGTACGACGTTTTTGTCGTCCCGCTCGCCAACGCCTTCCGCCCGTCCTTCAAGGCCTCCCTGGACCGGCTGTCCACCCTCATCGAGCAACTCACCATTCCGGTGGTGGTCCTGGGTGTCGGGGCCCAGGCCGACGAGACGTTCGACGTCAAGCGGCTGGGCCCCATCGAGGCGTCCGTGAAACGGTTCTGCCGGGCGGTGCTGGAGAGATCCGCGTCCATCGGCGTGCGGGGTGAACTGACCGCCTCGTACCTCCACAACCTGGGTTTCTCCGAGGCCGAGGTCGACATCATCGGCTGTCCGTCGATGTTCCTGCACGGGGAGACGTTCCCCGCCCTGAGCCGTCCCGGCACGATCGACGCGGCGTCCCGGATAGCGATCAACCTGTCGCCGGGGGCGGTGACGGTGGGCGACGTGGCCGGGCTCGCCGACCACGCGTACCGGCGCTTCCCCCACCTCACGTACTTCGCGCAGAACATGACCGACGCCCAGCTGCTCTTCTGGGGCGACACCTCTGAGGCCTCGGGGAACGACGACGCGCTGCCGCGCCGGCTCTCGCACCCGCTGTTCCAGGAGAACAAGGTCAGGGTCCCGCTGGACCCCAGGACGTGGCTGGAGGAGCTGTCCACGTTCGACTTCGCGTACGGGACCCGCATCCACGGCAACATCGCGGCGCTCCTGTCCGGGACGCCCGCCGTCGTCCTGGTCCACGACTCGCGGACCCTGGAGCTCTGCCGGTACTTCGACATCCCGCACCGGATGCTCCGGGGGCTGCCCGGCGACATCCACCCGGCGGACCTGTACGCGCAGGCCGACTACCGGCCGCTGGTGGACGGGCACGCGGAGCGCTTCCGCCGCTTCCGGGAGTTCCTCGGCCGGAACAACCTCCAGAACACCTTCACCCACGGGGACGGCGGCGCGGCCTACGAGACCCGTCTCGCCGCGCTGAAACTGCCGTCGCCGATCGGTGTGTGGGACGGCTCCGACGACGGGGCGTTCCAGTACCGGATCAGCAGGCTGCACGAGCGGGCGGAGCGGAGCGAGCGCGCCGTGACCTCGCTCACCAAGCAGAACAAGGAGCTCCGGAAGCTGGTCGCCGATCTGGAGAAGCGGCTGTCGGGCGTCGAGCGCCGGGCGGCGGTACGGATCGGCCCGGCGATACGGCGCCGCGTCCGCCGCGCCAAGACCGACAACGCGTAGCGGGGGGGGGGCGGCCGTTCCGGGGCGGCCGTTCCGGAACGGCCGCCTCAGGAGCGGCCTCTCAGGAACGGCCTCTCAGGGGCGGTCGAGCCGGAGCCGGTCCGCCCTGGGCAGGCCGGCCACCACCAGGTCGTACGAGTCCTCGATCAGTTCGCGGACCATCCGGGCGGGCAGGCCCGCGACCGTCACCGTGTTCCAGTGCCGCTTGTTGAGGTGCCAGCCGGGGACGATCTGCGGATGGGCCGCCCGCAGCCGGATCGCCTCCTCCGGATCACACTTGAGCGAGACCTTGAGCGGGCGCTCCTCCGGGGCGCAGAACGCGAAGATCCTGCCCCCGACCCGGAACACGGTCAGGCCGGGGCTGCCCGGGAACGGGACGTCGTGCGACGTCCCGTTCAACTCCAGGCAGCAGGACGTCACTTCGGCCGCCGTCATGTCCCCGGCCGCCGCCGCACCGGCGGCCACGGGCTCCCCCGGTGCCGTCACGGATGCGGCTGCCGCACGGGCTCCGGCTCCGCCAGGACCGTCACGATCTTGTTGCGGCGACCCGCCGGGGACTCCGCCGTCAGCCGCAGCGTCCGGCCGTCCGGCAGGTCGACCTTGGCGCTCGCCCCGGCGATCGGCACCCGGCCCAGTGCCTTCGCGAGCAGCCCGCCGACCGTCTCCACGTCCTCGTCGTCGAACGCGTCGAGCCCGAACAGCTCCCCGAGGTCGCCGATGTCCAGCCGGGCCGTGACCCGGTAGGAGCCGTCGCCGATCTCCTCGACCGGGGGCAGCTCACGGTCGTACTCGTCGGTGATCTCGCCGACGATCTCCTCCAGGATGTCCTCGATCGTGACGATGCCGGCCGTACCGCCGTACTCGTCGATGACGACGGCGACATGGCTGCGCTCCTGCTGCATCTCGCGCAGCAGGTCGCCCGCGTTCTTCGTGTCGGGGACGAAGGCCGCCGGGCGCATCGCCGTGGAGACCAGGTCGGCCTCCGAGTCCCGGTTGATGTGGGTCTTCCGCACCAGGTCCTTGAGGTAGACGATGCCGACGATGTCGTCCTCGTTCTCCCCCGTCACCGGGATGCGCGAGAAACCGGAGCGCAGGGCCAGGGTCAGCGCCTGACGGATCGTCTTGGACCGCTCGATGGCGACCAGGTCCGTACGCGGCACCATCACCTCGCGCACGAGCGTGTCGCCCAGCTCGAAGACGGAGTGCACCATCCGGCGCTCGTCGTCCTCGATCAGGGACTCCTGCTCGGCGAGGTCGACCATCGCGCGCAGCTCCGCCTCACTGGCGAACGGCCCCTTGCGGAAGCCCTTGCCGGGCGTGAGCGCGTTGCCGAGGAGGATCAGCAGCTGCGGGACCGGGCCCATGACCCTGGCGAGCGGCAGCAGGACGTACGCGGACGCCGTGGCCACGTTCAGCGGATGCTGGCGGCCGATCGTGCGCGGCGAGACCCCCACCGCGACGTACGACACCAGGACCATGACGCCGATGGCGACGACCAGCGCCACCCACGTGTCGTCGAACCCGTTGAGGCAGACGTACGTGACCAGCACGCCGGCGGCCATCTCGCAGGCGACGCGCACCAGCAGGGCCACGTTCAGGTAGCGCGTGGGGTCGGCGGCGATCTGCGCGAGCTTGGCCGCGCCCCGGCGCCCCGACCTGACGGCCTCGGCCGCCCGGAAGCTGGAGACGCGGGCCAGCCCCGCCTCGGCCGACGCCGCCAGCCAGGCGACGACGACCAGGGCGACGGCCCCGACGATCAGTTGGGCGGTCACGAGACGGTCGGGGCGGGCGAGGGCCCTTCGAGCCCGTGCTCGGCCCGCCACCCGTCGACGATCGCGGCCTGGAGACCGAACATCTCGGCCTTCTCGTCCGGCACCTCGTGGTCGTACCCGAGGAGATGCAGCACCCCGTGGACGGTGAGGAGTTGCAGCTCCTCGTCCATGGAGTGCCGCGTCGGCGCCTCCTCGCCCTGCCTCTTGGCGACCTCGGGGCAGAGCACGATGTCACCGAGGAGCCCCTGCGGGGGCTCCTCGTCGTCCTTCACCGGCGGACGCAGCTCGTCCATCGGGAAGGACATGACATCGGTCGGACCCGGCAGGTCCATCCACTGGAGATGCAGCTGCTCCATGGCGGCCTCGTCCACCACGATCACCGACAGTTCGGAGAGCGGGTGGATGCGCATCCGGGTGAGCGCGTAGCGGGCGACGTCGAGAATCGCCTGCTCGTCGACCTCGGTGCCTGACTCGTTGTTGACGTCGATCGACATGGTGCGGTGAGACTCTCCCGATTAGTGCCGCGCACGCTTCGTTCAGCGGTGCTGTTCGTTGCCGTTGCGGCTGTCGTACTGCTCGTAGGCGTCGACGATACGGCCGACGAGCTTGTGCCGTACGACATCCTCCGACGTCAGCCGGGAGAAGTGCACGTCGTCGACCCCTTCCAGGATCTCCTGGACCTGCCGCAGACCGCTCTTCGTGCCGCCCGGGAGGTCGACCTGGGTCACGTCACCGGTGATGACGATCTTCGATTCGAAGCCGAGGCGGGTGAGGAACATCTTCATCTGCTCGGGGCTGGTGTTCTGCGCCTCGTCCAGGATGATGAACGCGTCGTTGAGCGTACGACCACGCATGTACGCCAGCGGCGCGACCTCGATCGTGCCCGCCGCCATCAGGCGAGGGATCGACTCGGGGTCGAGCATGTCGTGCAGCGCGTCGTAGAGCGGGCGCAGGTACGGGTCGATCTTCTCGTAGAGCGTCCCCGGCAGGAAGCCGAGCCGCTCCCCCGCCTCGACGGCGGGCCTGGTCAGGATGATGCGGCTGACCTGCTTGGACTGGAGGGCCTGGACCGCCTTGGCCATGGCGAGGTAGGTCTTGCCGGTACCGGCGGGGCCGATGCCGAACACGATCGTGTTCTTGTCGATCGCGTCGACGTACCGCTTCTGGTTGAGGGTCTTGGGGCGGATCGTGCGTCCACGGCTGGACACGATGTTCTGCGTGAGCACCTCGGCGGGGGTCTCCTCGCCGTCAGCCCCGCCGCTCTCGCTCGCTCTGAGCATGGCGATGGAACGTTCCACTGCGTCCTCCGTCATCGGCTGACCGGTGCGGAGCACCAGCATCATCTCGTCGAGCAGGCGCTGGACGAGCGCGACGTCCGCCGCGCTGCCTGTCGCACTGATCTCGTTTCCCCGGACATGGATGTCTGCGGCCGGGAACGCCTTCTCGATCACACGCAGCAGGGAATCCCTCGAACCCAGGACCGTCACCATGGGGTGGCTGTCGGGGACGGTGAACTGGGCACGCGCCTGCGCCGGTGCGGGGGTCTGGGCTGTAGGTGTCTGAGTCATGGGCCGGCACTGTGGCCTGCGCATACCTCCCGTTGCAGGGTTCTCGCCGCTCGACAACCTCTGGACCACCAGCCTACGACCCCGCACCGACAACACCGTAGGACTTTTCCGCGCGCCTTCGCGCGCCCTCGTCCCGCGCCCTGTCGCGCCCCCGGGAGCGCGGACGGCCGCGCCCGCCGGCCGGATCAGCCGACGCGCCCGAATCCGATCGTCGGTACGGCCCTGCGCAGCGGCCACGGCCTGCTCGGCGCGGGCAGCAGGCCCTCCAGGAAGCCATACCGCCGCAGCGCCGCCGGATCCTGGTCGGGGACCCGCTGCACCGACCGCCACCAGGTCGCCACCTCCGACCAGCCGGGCGCGGAGAGCGACCCGCCGAACTCCTGGACCGACAGCGCGGCGGTCAGCCCGGCGAAGGCCAGCCGGTCCGCGAGCGGCCAGCCGGCGAGCGTCCCGGTGACAAACCCGGCCACGAAGACGTCCCCCGCGCCCGTCGGGTCGAGGGCCTCCACCCCGATGGCCGGGACCTGGGCGCTCTCGCCGGTGCGCCCGTCCACGGCGTACGCGCCCTCCGCGCCCAGCGTGACCACGGCGAGCGGCACCTTCTCGGCCAGCTTCCAGGCGGCCTTCCTGGGGTCGTCGGTGCGCGTGTAGCGCATCGCCTCCTCCGCGTTGGGCAGGAACGCCTCGCAGTGCTCCAGGTCCACGAGCCCGGCGAGGTCCCAGCGGCCGGAGTCGTCCCAGCCGACGTCGGCGAAGATCAGCGACCCGTGGGAGGCGGCCCGGCCGATCCAGGGGTCGCCCCGGCCCGGCAGCAGGGCGGCGATGGCGGCCCGCGCGCGC
>NZ_WWJY01001148.1 GCF_009865405.1 Streptomyces sp. SID3212
AGACCCGCAGCCCGGGGAGGGCGGCGACGGCGGCGCGGACGCGTTCGACGCGGGCCTGGTGGCCGACGGGGTACTGGGGCAGGCCGCCGATCCACCGGGTGACCTCGCTCGCGACCGGTTTCGCGTCGAGCCCGGTCGCCTCGCCGAGGTCGCGCAGGGACACGTCGACCAGGTCGGCGTCCTCGTGGTGCAGGTGTTCCTCGTCGCCGTACCGGCCGATGGAGGTGCGCAGGAGGAAGAGGTCGGGCGCGGCGTCGGACACCCAGCCCCACTTACGGGTGGAGAAGGTGGAGGCCTTGATGGTGAGTCCGTCGACGGGCGGCACGAGGAAGCCGCTGCCCTCGGGCATGCCGGTGAGGTCGGAGCGCCGGAAGGCCAGGGTGACCAGGGCCATGGAGGCGTACTCGACGCCGGCCAACTCGGCGGAGGCGGCGGGGGATTCGGCGGCGAGCAGGGTGGCGGCGGACCACGCGGGGGTCGCGAGGACCACGCCGTCGGCGGTCAGTTCCCCGGTGCCGGTACGGATCCGCCAGCCGTCGGGTGTCCTGGTGAGGCCGAGGACGGGGGTGTCGAGGAGGATCTCGCCGCCCCCGGCCCGTACGGCGTCGGCGACGGCCCCGGGCAGGGTGCCCACTCCCCCGGCGATGCCCGCGAAGACGGCGGCGGACTGCGGCCGTGCCGCCGCCTTCTCCTGGAGGTCGCGGACGCCCGCGAGCAGCGAGTCGTGGGTACGGACGGCGGCGAAGAGCTGCGGCACGGCGGCCTTCATGGAGATGCGGTACGCGTCGCCCGCGTAGACCCCGCCGAGGAGGGGCTCCACCAGCCGGTCGACCACCTCGCGGCCGAGCCGTTCGGCGACGTACTCCCCGACCGACACGTCGTCCCCGACCTCGGTGGGTGCCAGGTCGGGCTCCTGGGCGATCCGGGCGAGTCCTTCGTCGGAGAGCAGCCCCGCGAGGGCGGTCGCGTCGCCGGGCACGCCCATCACATGGCCCTTGGGCATCGGCCGCAGCGCGCCCCTGGTCCACACCGAGGCGCCGCCCGCCGTGGGCGGCTGGAGCAGGTCGCCGAGGCCGACGGCCTCGGCGAGGTCGACGGCCTCGGGCCGGCGCGCGAGCATGGATTCGGCGCCCAGGTCGACGGGCACCCCCTCGATCTCCCCCGTGAGGAGCTTCCCACCGAGCCGCGCGGAGCCTTCGAGCAGCGTCACGGCGACCCCCGCGCCCAGCAGCCGGTGTGCGGCGGCGAGTCCGGCGATCCCGCCGCCGATGACAACGACCCGGCCGGTGTGTGTGCTGACGTGCTGCGCTTTCGACTCCATGGGCCCACTCTCTCAAACCCGTAACGAGTCCCGACCGTGACCTCTTCGGGACCGCGAAAGGGAAACCCGCCCGACGGGGCCGCCGTCGAACCGGCATCACTCGTGCATGTCCCAGGGGGGAACTCATGCGGAAGATGTCCGTACTCGCGGCCGCGTTGCTGACCGCTTCACTCGCACTGGCCGGATGCGGCGCGGGCGGCGACAGTCGCGCCGATTCGCAGGCCAAGTCCGCCGCCGGGGGGAGGGCCGCCGACGGGGCGGTGTCCGACCGGCAGGGCGCGGGGCCCGCCGCCGGAGGCCGGGCCCCGGCCGGGAAGGTCACGGGACAGGAGCAGGGGGACAAGGTCCCGGCCGTGACCCATGTCATCAGGACCGCGCGGCTCGCCGTCGAGGTCAAGAACGCCACGAAGGCGCTCGCCACGGCCCGGTCGGTGGCGCTGGGGGCCGGTGGTCTGGTCGAGAAGGAGAGCACGGAGCGGGTCGACGACAACTACACGTCGACCACGGTCGTGCTGCGGGTCCCGCAGGAGTCGTACGACCGTGTGCTGCGCGAACTGGCGGGCACCGGGAAGCTGTTGTCCCGTACGGCGGACGCGAAGGACGTCACCGACAAGGTGGTCGACGTGGACAGCCGGGTGGCCTCGCAGCGCGTGAGTGTGGCGCGGGTGCGGGAGTTGATGGACCGGGCCACCAAGCTGAGTGATGTGGTCACGCTGGAAGGGGAGTTGAGCCGCCGTCAGGCGGATCTGGAGTCACTGCTCGCCCAGCAGTCCTCGCTCAAGGACCGCACCACGCTGGCGACCGTCACGCTCGACCTCACCGAGCCCCCGGTGGAGGAGAAGGACGGCTCGGACGACGATCCGACCTTCGCGGACGCGCTGGGCGGCGGGTGGGACGCGCTGGTCGCGACCCTGCGGTGGATCACCGTCGCGATCGGGGCGGTGGCGCCGTTCGCCGCCGTGCTCGCCGTGCTCTACCTGCTGTGGCGGATCGTCCGCGCCCAGCTGCGGCGCCGGACCGCGCCGGCCACCGCCCCCGCTCCGGCGACCGCCCCGGCCGCCGGCGGCCAGGAAGGACCCCGCGCGCAGGACTGATCCACCGCGCCCGCGTAGCGTTCCGTAGCGGACGACGGAGCGGAAGGACGGACGCGGAATGGCAGCGGAGCGCATGGTGGTCATCGGCGGCGACGCGGCGGGCATGTCCGCCGCGTCGCAGGCCCGCAGGCTGAAGGGGCCCGACCGGCTGGAGATCGTCGCCTTCGAGCGCGGGAACTTCACCTCGTACTCCGCGTGCGGGATCCCGTACTGGGTGAGCGGTGACGTGGCGGGGCCCGACGCCCTGATCGCGCGCACGCCCGAGGAGCACCGCGAGCGCGCGATCGACCTGCGGACCCGCACGGAGGTGGTCGCGATCGACGTGGCCGGCGGGCGGGTGCGGTCGCGTGATCTCGGCGACGGTACGGAGAGCTGGACCGGCTACGACCACCTGGTCGTCGCCACCGGCGCGCACCCCGTCAGGCCGCCGCTGCCCGGCATCGACGCGCCGGGGGTGTACGGCGTGCAGACCCTCGACGACGGCCGGGCCCTGCTGGACGGGCTGGCGGGACACGACGGCGGGCGCGCGGTGGTGGTCGGCGCCGGGTACATCGGCGTCGAGATGGCCGAGGCGCTCCTCAAGCGCGGTTTCGAGGTCACCGTCGTCCACCGCGACGAACAGCCGATGGCCACCCTGGACCCGGACATGGGGCAGCTGGTGCGCACGGCGATGGACAACCTCGGCATCACCACCGTCGGCGGCGCCACGGTCACCGCGATCCTCACCGGCCACGACGGCCGGGCGCGGGCGGTGGCCACCGAGGACACCACGTACCCGGCCGATGTGATCGTCCTCGGCATGGGCGTCCGGCCGGAGACGACCCTGGCCCGCGCGGCGGGACTGCCGCTCGGCGCGTACGGCGGGCTGCTCACCGACCTGTCGATGCGGGTGCGCGGCCACGAGAACATCTGGGCGGGCGGCGACTGCGTCGAGGTGCTCGACCTGGTGTCGGGCGCGACCCGGCACCTCGCGCTCGGCACCCACGCCAACAAGCACGGCCAGATCATCGGGGCGAACGTGGGCGGCGGGTACGCCACGTTCCCCGGTGTCGTCGGCACGGCCGTCAGCAAGGTCTGCGACCTGGAGATCGCCAGGACGGGCCTGCGGGAGAAGGACGCGCGCAGGGCGGGGCTCCGGTTCGTCACGGCGACCATCGAGTCCACGAACAGCGCCGGCTACTACCCGGGCGCCACCCTGATGACCGTGAAAATGCTCGCGGAGCGCCGTACGGGACGGCTCCTCGGCGTGCAGATCGTCGGGCGCGAGGGCGCGGCGAAGCGGGTGGACATCGCGGCGGTGGCGCTCACCGCGGGCATGACGGTGGAGCGGATGACCACCCTGGACCTCGGTTACGCGCCGCCGTTCTCACCGGTCTGGGACCCGGTGCTGGTGGCCGCCCGCAAGGCCGTGACGGCGGTGCGGGCGGCGGGCATGTGAGCGGGCGGGTGCCCCCTCAGCGGGCGGTTCGCGTGTGGACGTAGTCGACCAGGCGGGTCAGGGAGTCCGGGTCGGTGCTCGGCATGACGCCGTGGCCCAGGTTGAAGACGTGCCCCTCCAGGCCCGCCGCCGCGTCCAGCACCTCGCGCGCCTTGGTCTCCACCACCTCGGTGGGGGCGAACAGCACGGTCGGGTCGAGGTTGCCCTGGAGCGCCTTGCCGGGCCCGATCCGGCGGACCGCCTCGTCCAGCGGGACGCGCCAGTCGACGCCGACGACGTCCGCGCCGGCCTCGCCCATCAGCCCGAGCAGTTCGCCCGTACCGACGCCGAAGTGGAGGCGCGGGACCCCGTACGGGGCGACCGTCTCGAAGACCTTGGCCGAGGCCGGCATCACGTAGCCGCGGTAGTCCTTGGGGGCGAGCGCGCCGGCCCAGGAGTCGAAGAGCTGGACGGCGCTCGCCCCCGCCTCGATCTGCACCTTGAGGAAGGCGCCCGTGATGGCCGCGAGGCGGTCGAGGAGGTCGGACCAGAGGTCCGGGTCGCCGTACATCATGGCCTTGGTGCGCTCGTACGTCCGCGAGGGGCCGCCCTCGATGAGGTAGCTGGCGAGCGTGAAGGGGGCGCCGGCGAAGCCGATGAGCGGGGTGGCCCCCAGCTCGGCGGTGAGCAGGCCGATCGCCTCCGTGACGTACGACACGTCCTCGGGGGTCAGGTCGCGCAGGCGCGCCAGGTCGGCGCGGGTCCTGACGGGGTCCGCGACAACCGGGCCGACGCCCGGCTTGATGTCCAGGTCGAGGCCGATGGCCTTGAGGGGGACGACGATGTCGCTGTAGTAGATCGCGGCGTCGACCTTGTGGCGCCGTACCGGCTGGAGCGTGATCTCCGCCACCAACTCCGGGCGCGTGCAGGACTCCAGCATCGGAATGCCCTCGCGCGCCTTGAGGTACTCGGGCAGCGAGCGGCCGGCCTGGCGCATGAACCAGACCGGCGTGTGCGGCACCGGTTCGCGTCTGCACGCCTTCATGAAGGCGGAGTCGTACGTCGTCGGCTGCTGGCCCGAGGGGCGTTCCATGGCGCTCACGACCAGAATCTTCGCATGTACGGGTAAGCCGCGGCCCCGGGCCGGGTGTCCCTCCCTGCGCGCGGCCCCCGTTCCGCCTACTCTTCCCCGCATGGCTGCGGCTCAGGGACAGTTTTCCGATCATTCCAACGGCACCGAGGGAACGGAGGGCAGGGACGGGGACGCGGAGGGGGACGCCGTTCCACGGGCCTTCCGGCAGGCGGTCGAGGCACTGCGGACGGCACGGCTGCGTCCCGAGATCGAGATCGACCCGACCCCGCCGCCGAAGCGGCTGGCTCCGCACGCGTACGCCCTGGAGGCGGCGGTCGTCGACGGTGAGGACGACCTGGCGGACGGCAGGCTGGTCCTGCTCCACGACCCGGCGGGGCACGACGCCTGGCAGGGGACCTTCCGGCTGGTGACCCTCGTACGGGCGGAACTGGAACCGGAGATGGCGGCGGACCCGCTGCTCCCCGAGGTGTGCTGGTCGTGGCTGACCGGCGCGCTGGAGGCGCGGGGGCTGTCGTACGGGGAGGCGAGCGGCACCGTCACCCGTGCGGGGTCGCACTACTTCGGCGGGCTCGCGGAGCGCAGGCCGGCCACACAGATCGAGATCCGGGCGTCGTGGACGCCCCGGGAGGGCCGGGGCGGGGTGCCGGACACGGCCGCGCACCTGGCGGCCTGGTGCGATCTGCTCTGCCAGCTGGCGGGGTTGCCCCCGGTAGGGCCTGGAACGGGCCACGGAGGGCCGGACGCGGGCGTGGTGTCCCTTCCCCAGCGACGCGGCCCGCAGGTCTCCTGACGGCCCCTCAGCCCGCCCGCGCCGCGTGTGCGCCGCACGTCCCGAAGGCCTCCCCGGACCATCTCCGGGGAGGCCTTCGGTGACTGACCACTCGTAGGATGATCGATCACGCATCCGAATTGCCCGAATTGTTACTCACCAAATCGTGATCATTCTCTAAAGGCCGACGGGTTTGGTGCCGAAGAGGTCAATGACCCTTCAAGCACGGTTCGCCCCGGCTTCATCCCCAGCGCCGGAGACGTCCCGCACGCACCTTCCCCCAGGAGGCCTGGTGTCCGTTCTCCTCGAGCAGCCCGCAAGCCTGGTCGCCTACCGCCCGAACAAGCCGACGGCCATGGTCGTCGTGGCCGACCCGCGCGTCCGCTCCACCGTCACCCGCCACCTGTGGGCCCTTGGAGTCCGTGACGTCATCGAGGCGTCGTCCATCGCGGAGGCCCGTCCCCGCGTCGGCAACCCGCGCGACATCTGCGTGGCCGACGTCCACCTGCCCGACGGTTCCGGGCTGACCCTGCTGTCCGAGACCCGGGCCGCAGGCTGGCCCAACGGTCTCGCCCTCTCCGCCGCCGACGACATCGGCGCGGTGCGCAACGCCCTCGCGGGCGGCGTCAAGGGCTACGTCGTGACCGGTACGCGTACGAACATCGGCCACCCCACCCGTCCCGGCGCCGCGCCCATCGGCGCGGGACCGCGCATGCACCGCCGCCCCCCGGGCGCCCCGAGCCACCCGGGCGGTTACCGCGAGCTCTCCGGCCGTGAGGTCGAGGTGCTCAGACTCGTCGCCGAGGGCCAGTCCAACAAGGCCATCGGCGTCTCGATGGGCCTGTCGGCCCTGACTGTGAAGAGCCACCTCGCCCGTATCGCGCGCAAGCTCGGCACGGGTGACCGGGCGGGGATGGTCGCCGTGGCCCTCCGTACCGGAATCATCCACTGACCAGGCGCACACCGCTTCCACCCCTGGCCCCTCCCCCACCACCACCTCCACCCCTTTCCCCACGCTTCCCCCCACGCGGACCGCCCGCCGACGGAACGTTCCGTCGGCGGGCGGTCCGCGTCCAGGCGCCTGTTCGGGGCGTGCCTGTGGGGCCTGTGGGAGGTGTTTTCGCAGGTCATCCGACTCTTGGACCGAAAGTGCAGGTCAGCGGTTCGCGCAGGCGGATACCCTTGACAGGTGACCGACGCCCAAGAGACCGCAGCAGACCCAGCACTGCGAACCACCGGGGGCGCACCCCCGGACGACGTCGAAACGGCGCCGATCCCTTTGTTGGAGCCCCGCGAGGGCATTCCCCCCGTGGTGGAGACCGATGACGCCCTCGCCCGGGTGATCGCCGCGTTCGCCGCGGGGACGGGTCCCGTGGCCGTCGACGCGGAACGTGCTTCCGGTTACAGATACGGTCAGCGCGCCTATTTGGTTCAGTTGCGCCGCGCCGGCGCGGGTACGGCACTGATCGACCCGGTCGGCTGCCCCGACCTCTCCGGGCTCGGCGAGGCCCTCTCCGACACGGAGTGGATCCTCCACGCGGCCACCCAGGATCTTCCGTGCCTGCGGGAAATAGGCATGACGCCCACCCGGCTGTTCGACACGGAGCTGGCGGGCCGGCTGGCGGGCTTCCCCCGGGTCGGGCTCGGCGCGATGGTCGAGAACGTGCTCGGTTTCGCCCTGGAGAAGGGCCACTCCGCGGTCGACTGGTCGACGCGCCCGCTGCCCGAGCCCTGGCTGCGGTACGCGGCGCTCGACGTGGAGCTGCTGGTGGACCTGCGGGACGCGCTGGAGAAGGAACTGGACCGGCAGGGCAAGCTGGACTGGGCCCACCAGGAGTTCGAGGCGATCGCCTCGGCGCCGCCCGCGCCGCCCCGCAAGGATCCGTGGCGGCGTACGTCCGGCATGCACAAGGTGCGGCGGCGGCGGCAGATGGCGGCGGTACGGGAGCTGTGGAACACGCGCGACAGCGTGGCGCAGCGGCGTGACGTCTCGCCCGGCAAGGTGCTGAGCGACACGGCGATCGTCGAGGCGTCGCTGGCGCTGCCGGTGAACGTGCACGCGCTCACCGCGCTGCCCGGGTTCGGGCACCGGATGGGGCGGCGGCAGCTGGAGCAGTGGCAGGCGGCGGTCGACCGCGCGAAGGCGCTGCCGGACAGCGAGCTGCCGCAGCCGGGCCAGCC
>NZ_WWJY01001149.1 GCF_009865405.1 Streptomyces sp. SID3212
TGTCCTGCACTGCATGTTTTACGTCGCGTTCGGGGCCTTGTTTTGTTCGGGTGCGCCTTGCGACACAAAACACGCTTTACGTTTCGGACACGACCCCTGCCCGTCCCCCTTCCAGGCCCGCGCACAAGACACAACCAGCCCGTCCGGCGTTTGAGGACATCTTTGACCCGCACCCGGCAACGGTGCAGAGGCCGAAAATCAAGCCCGTCCGGCGATTGAGGACATCGGTAAGCGCAGCCAAGCGCAACGGGCCCACGCGTCAAGACCCGTACAGGCCCTCGATCTCCGGGGCGAACTCCTTCGCGACCACGTTCCGCTTCAGCTTCAGGGACGGAGTCACATGGCCCCCCGCCTCCGTGAACTGCGACGACAGAATCCGGAACTTACGAACCGACTCCGCCTTCGACACCGCCGCGTTCCCCTCGTCCACCGCCCCCTGGATCTCCGCCAGGAGCTCCGCGTCGAGGCGGAGGGTCGCCGCCGTGGACCCGGCCGGCTTGCCCCGTTCCGTGGCCCAGCGCGCGAGGAACTCCTCGTCCAGGGTGATCAGCGCGCCCACGAAGGGCCGCCCGTCCCCCACGACCATGCACTCCGCGACCAGCGCATGCGCGCGGATGCGGTCCTCGATCACCGCCGGCGCCACGTTCTTCCCGCCCGCCGTCACCAGGATCTCCTTCTTGCGCCCGGTGATCGCGAGGTACCCGTCCTCGTCCAGCGTGCCGATGTCGCCCGTGTGGAACCACCCGTCCGCCAGCGCCTCCGCCGTCGCCGTCTCGTTGTTCCAGTACTCCGTGAACAGGTGCTCGCCGTGCAGCAGCACCTCGCCGTCGTCGGCGATCCGTACGACCGACCCCGGCAGGGGCTGCCCGACCGTGCCGATCTTCTGGCGGTCCCACGGGTTGAAGGACGTCGCGGCGCAGGACTCGGTCAGCCCGTACCCCTCCAGGACGGTGAACCCCACGCCCCGGAAGAAGTGCCCCAGGCGCTCGCCCAGCGGCGCGCCGCCGGAGATCGCGTACTCCCCGGCGCCGCCCAGCACCGCGCGCAGCTTGCTGTAGACGAGCCTGTCGAAGACGGTGTGCCGGATCCGCAGGCCCAGCGAAGGGCCCCGGGGCGTGGACAGCGCGCGGCTGTACGCGATCGCCGTCTGCGCGGCCTTGTCGAAGATCTTGCCCTTGCCGTCGGCCTGCGCCTTCGCCCGCGCCCCGTTGTAGACCTTCTCGAAGACGCGCGGCACGCCCAGGATCAGCGTCGGCCGGAACGCCGCCAGCTCCTCCGTGAGGTTCCTGATGTCGGGGACGCAGCCGAGCTTGATCGGGGCCATCACCGCCGCCACCTCGACCAGCCGCCCGAAGACGTGCGCGGCGGGCAGGAAGAGCAGGATCGAGCACTCACCCGTACGGAACAGGGGCCTGAGCCGCTCCACCACGTTCCCGCACTCGGCGAAGAAGCTGCGGTGGGTGAGGACACAGCCCTTGGGGCGGCCCGTGGTGCCCGAGGTGTAGACGATCGTCGCCGGGTCGTCGGCCTTCGCGGACGACGCGCGCGCGTCGACGGTCGCGTCGTCGACCTCCGCGCCGCTCGTGACCAGCGCCTCGACCCCGCCCTTGTCGATCTGCCACACGTCCCGCAGCTCCGGCAGCGCGTCCCGGACCGACGCCACCGTCTCCGCGTTCCCGTCGCTCTCCACGATCACCGCGACCGCGCCCGAGTCGCCCAGGACCCACTGCACCTGCTCGGCCGAACTGGTCTCGTACACCGGTACGGTCACCGCGCCGGCGGTCCAGATCGCGAAGTCGAGCCGCACCCACTCGTACCGCGTACGGGACATCAGCGCGACCCGGTCGCCCGGCCGGACACCCGCCGCGATCAGGCCCTTGGCGGTCGCTCTGACCTCGGCCAGGAACTGGACCGCGGTCACATCCGTCCAGACACCGCCCACCTTGCGGCCGAGGACGGCCACGTCGGGGTGCTGGACGGCGTTGCGGCGGATCAGATCCGTCAGATTGCCGTCCGCGGGGACCTCGTACAGGGCCGGAAGGCTGAACTCGCGCAAGACTGCTGCTCCTCATCGGGCGCCGGCGCCACGTCGGTGTGGTGCGCCGGCCGCGGTCCAAGATCGGGCAGGTGCTCGGTGGCTGCGAGCACGACCGGACCCCCGGACGTTACCCACCGGTACTGACCTACGGATAGGGGGCCCCGGCCAGATGTTCCTCGCGTCACACGACTTTGACGGTACCTCGCGCACAGTAGTCCACGCCTCCGACACCGGCGGGGTAACCGCAGGTCCGGCGCCCTCTCCCGGGCGAGGGGGCAAAGGTTCTAGGGTGATCGTCATGCGAGGCAGAGGTACGCGAGCCGGTATGCGGGTCAACGTGGTCAGTGACGTGCACGGGAACACCCGGGCCCTCGCCTCGGCCGGTGACGGCGCCGACGCCCTGGTCTGTCTCGGTGACCTCGTGCTCTTCCTCGACTACGCGGACCACGCGCGCGGGATCTTCCCCGACCTGTTCGGCGTCGAGAACGCCGACCGGATCGTCGAGCTGCGCACCGCCCGCCGCTTCGACGAGGCCAGGGAGTTCGGCCGCGAGCTGTGGGCGACGCTGGACGTCGAGCCCGCCGCCGCCATCGAAGGGGCCGTACGCCGCCAGTACGCGGAGATGTTCGCGGTCCTCCCCACTCCTACGTACGCCACCTACGGCAACGTCGACATCCCGACGCTCTGGCCGGAGTACGCCGGACCGGGCACCACCGTCCTCGACGGCGAGCGCGCCGAGATCGGCGGACGGGTCTTCGGCTTCGTCGGCGGCGGGCTGCGCACCCCCATGCGCACGCCCTACGAGATCTCCGACGAGGAGTACGCCGCCAAGGTCGAGGCGCTCGGCGAGGTCGACGTCCTCTGCTCCCACATCCCGCCGGACGTGCCCGAGCTGACGTACGACGTCGTCGCCCGCCGGTTCGAACGCGGCAGCCGGGCGCTCCTCGCCGCCCTGCACCGTACAAAGCCCCGGTACGCCCTCTTCGGCCACGTGCATCAGCCCTTCGCCCGCCGGATGCGGGTGGGCGCGACGGAGTGCGTGAACGTCGGCCACTTCGCCGCCACCGGGCGCCCGTGGGCACTGGAATGGTGACGGTCGCGGTCGCGATAGCCTGCACACCGCGTACCCAGCACTGAGGAGCACGGCGATGGCGGAACACACCAGTTCGAGCATCACGATCGAGGCGGCACCGGCCGAGGTCATGGGCGTGATCGCCGACTTCGCCCGCTATCCCGAGTGGACCGGCGAGGTGAAGGAGGCCGAGGTGCTCCAACGTGACGCCAAGGGCCGCGCCGAGCAGGTCAGACTCGTCCTGGACGCCGGCGCGATCAAGGACGACCACACCCTCGCGTACACCTGGACCGGAGACGACGAGG
Organism: Streptomyces sp. SID3212; assembly: GCF_009865405.1. Taxonomy (GTDB): domain Bacteria; phylum Actinomycetota; class Actinomycetes; order Streptomycetales; family Streptomycetaceae; genus Streptomyces. Next base: position 3,416 of record NZ_WWJY01001149.1, read on the forward strand.
TCAGCTGGACCCTCGTGAAGTCCCAGATGCTGCGCGCGCTCGACGGCTCGTACCTCCTCGCGCCCGTCGGCGCCGGGGACCGCACGGAGGTCACCTACCGGCTGACCGTCGACGTCAAGATCCCGATGCTCGGCATGATCAAGCGCAAGGCCGAGAAGGTCATCATCGACCGCGCGCTCGCCGGGCTGAAGAAGCGCGTCGAATCCGTCCCCGGAGTCTGACCCGTATGCGTACGGTCCTCGTCACCGGCCCCGGCGGTGCGGGCCGTACGACGGTCGCCGCGGCCACCGCCCTGGCCACCGCCCGGAGCGGCGGCCGCACCCTCCTCCTCTCCGCCGATCCCCTCGGCACCCTGCTCGGTACGCCCCCGGGCCCCGGCCCCGCCGACCCCGCGCGGGTCGCGGACGGCCTGTGGGCCGCGCGGGTCGACTCCGGTGACCACTTCCGTACGGAACTGCTCACCCTCCAGGAACGTGTCACCCCCGCCCTCGACCTCCTCGGCGCCCGCCCGCTGCGCCAGGAGGAGCTGACCGAGCTGCCCGGCAGCGGCCAGTTCGCCCTCCTGCACGCCCTGCGCCGGGCCGCCGAAGGCGACTGGGACGTCCTCGTCGTCGACCT
>NZ_WWJY01001150.1 GCF_009865405.1 Streptomyces sp. SID3212
GGGTCACCCGGTCGGGCAGCAGCGCGGCGCAGGCCAGCGCGTGCGGAGCGCCGCCCGAGCGGCCCACCACGGCGAACCGCTCCAGGCCCAGGGCGTCGGCGATCGTCGTCACGTCCTGGGCCACGTCGGCGACGCTGCGCCCCTGGAGCCGGTCGGAATCGCCGTACCCCGGACGGTCGTAGGCGATCAGTTGCATCCCCCGCTGGTACAGGACCAGGCCGCGGGGGGCGGGGCCCAGTCTGCTGCCCGGCGTGCCGTGCATCAGGAAGATCGGTCTGCCGTGCGGGTCGCCCAGTCGCTCCACCATCAGATGCCGTCCGTCCGCCCCGCGCACGCGACGTCGCAACCCCCACCCCTCCCTCGTGTACAAGCACCGTGTTCCTGCATTCCCCGCCGGCGTGCTGATCACCCATCAGGGCGGGCCGCGCGGCCGGTTCACGCCGTTTGTCCGGGGGCGGCTCTGGGGCCCCTGGGACGGGAGAGAAGGGTGAGGGTCGGTTTCAGGACAGGACTAGTCCTCACCCCCTGCTGTTCCGGTGGTCGCACCGGGTGTTCGCACCCGGAACCGTTCCTGTCCCACCCCGGATGGCCGAGGGGCCCGGGGCCGTTCGGCTGGCGGTGAGCGCGTCCTGAACTCGGCCTTGTGTGCTACTCGCCGGTCTCGGAATAGTGGGCGCCTCATCCCCGTGCCAGGACACCCCACATGCTCCGGCACGGTTCCCCCCACAGGAGGTCGATGGTGCAGCACCGGCGCATTTCGAAGAAGCGGGCGACGCTGGCAGGTGGTGCGGTGGTCGCGTTGGTGGCGGCCGGCCTTACCTTCCAGACTGCGAACGCCAGCGAAGGAACGGCCCCTCCCGTTCTGAAGCGGCTGACGGCGGTGGCGGCCGGAAATCTCGCCTCGACGCTCGACGACAGGCTGGGCGGCGACACGGCCGGCTCGTACTACGACCCCACGTCCAAGGCGTTGGTGGTGAACGTGGTGGACGAGCAGGCGGCCGAGACGGTCCGCGAGGCCGGCGGCCGGGCCAGACTGGTCGAAAACACCCTGGGCGAGCTCAAGGACGCGTCGGAGACCCTCGCCGACCGGGCGTCCCTCCCCGGCACGTCCTGGGCGGTCGACCCGGTGACCAACAAGCTCGCTGTCACGGCCGACAGCACGGTCGTGGGCGCCGCCTGGGAGAAGCTCAGCGGTGTGGTGAAGGATCTGGGAGGCAGGGCGGAACTGTCGAAGGTGGCGGGGGAGTTCAAGCCCTTCGTGGCCGGCGGTGACGCGATCACGGGCCCCGGCGGACGCTGCTCGCTCGGCTTCAACGTGGTCAAGGACGGCCAGCCGTTCTTCCTGACGGCGGGCCACTGCACGGCGGCCATCCAGACCTGGTCCGACGCGCAGGGCACCCGGATCGGGACCAACGCGGGCTCCAGCTTCCCGGACAACGACTACGGCCTGGTCCAGTACGCGGCCGGGGTCGCCCACCCCAGCGAGGTCGATCTCTACAACGGCAGCACGCAGGCGATCACCGGGGCAGGCGCGGCGACGGTCGGGCAGCAGGTGACCCGGAGCGGCTCCACCACCCAGGTGCACAGCGGCCAGGTCACCGGGCTCGACGCCACCGTGAACTACGGCAACGGCGACATCGTCAACGGGCTGATCCGGACGACGGTCTGCGCGGAACCGGGCGACAGCGGCGGCTCGCTGTTCGCGGGCTCCACGGCGCTCGGGCTGACCTCGGGCGGCAGCGGCGACTGCACGGCGGGCGGGACGACGTTCTTCCAGCCGGTGCCGGAGGCGCTGGCGGCGTTCGGGGCGCAGATCGGCTGACGCCTCTTCCCTTTGATTGACCGGACCGACCAACTGATCGACCTCACGCGCCGGACGGGCCCGGATCGGCCCCGTCCGGCGCGTGAGCCGTTCCCGGGGTGGCGCCGGTCCGGGATCTCCGCAGGTGGGAGGGGGTCGGACGGCCAGGGCAACGCTAATCGTACGCACGTTCGAAACTTGGTCTATGGTGGGGACGGGGAGGTGAGAACGGTGAGAACGGACGGAGCCAGGAGGTGCGGATGCCCAGGTTCACGCATCTGCGCACCGTCTCCGGGTTCTCCCTGCGGTACGGGGCCTCGCACCCGGAGCGGCTGGCCGAGCGCGCGGCCGAGCGGGACATGGACGCCCTCGCGCTGACCGACCGCGACACCCTCGCGGGCGCGGTCCGCTTCGCCAAGGCGTGCGCCGAGGAGGGGATCCGTCCGCTGTTCGGAGTGGAGCTGGCGGTGGGGGAGCGGGATGCCGAGGGGACCCGTACGGCCCGTACGGAAGGGCGATCCGGCGGGGCCCGTACGGAACCGCGATCCGGCGGCGGCGAGTGGGCCCGTACGGCAGGGTCCG
>NZ_WWJY01001151.1 GCF_009865405.1 Streptomyces sp. SID3212
TCTCAGGCACAGGCCTATGGCCCGGGTCCGGCTTCCACCCCGCCCACCGGGCCGGCGCCCGGCGCGGGCCACGGCTCGGCCCCGGGCCAGACCCACACCCACAGCCACAGCCCAGCCCTGCCGGTCCCCGGCACGGGGCAGGTCTACGGGTCAGGACACGGCTCGCTCCCGGGGCAAGGCCAGGGTCCCGCCCTGTCGGGCCAGGACAACAATCACGGCCAAAACCACGGTTCAGTGTCTCCGGCCGTTCCCGGAGAGGGTCCCGTGCCCGCAGGCCCGCGACTCGCGGCGATGGACGCGCCCGCGACCGCGCTCGCGCTGCCCGTCCCCCGGGTCGACCCGAACGACCCGAACGCGGGGTTCCTGGCGAGCCTGATGGCCGCCGCCCCCGCCGAACTCATTTCCGCGCTGGCGTCGGCCCCGGCCGACACCGTGGAGCGCCGGCTGCGCGAGCTGCGCGCCCGGCTGGAGATGAACGACCTGGTCCCCGCCGGTGAGGCGCTGCGCGCGCTGGAGGCGGAGCACCCCGACGACTGGCGGGTCGTCTGGTACCGGGGCCTGTTCGCCCTGGCCACCGGCGACCACGAGAGCGCGGCGCTGGCGTACGACGCCATCTACGACGCGTTTCCCGGCGAGCCCGCGCCCAAGCTGGCGCTGGGGGTCTGCGCCGAGGTGCTCGGCCAGCTCGACAACGCCGCCGAGTACTACCGCCTGGTCTGGACGACCGACCCGAGCTACGTCAGCGCCGCGTTCGGCCTGGCCAGGGTGCAGTTGGCGGCCGGTGACCGGGCCTCGGCCGTACGGACCCTGGAGTCCGTGCCCGAGGCGTCGATCCACTACACGGCGGCGCGCGTGGCAGCGGTACGGGCCAGGCTGCGCGAGCGTGACGTGGCCGTACCGGACCAGGGCGCGGCCCGGGCCCCGGACGCGGAACCGGCGCTGATCGACGACCTGTCGGCGGCGGCGCGGCAGGTTTCCGCGCTCCAGCAGTTCGGCCTGGACGCGGTGCGGCGTGAACAGTTGTCGACGGAGGTACTGGGCACGGCTCTGGACTGGGTACTCTCCGGTAGTCCCGGGGGCCGCCCCGGCCCGGCCGTGCTGCTCGGCAGCGCGCTGGACGAGCGCGGCCTGCGTTTCGGGCTGGAACGCTCGTACCGGGTACTCGCCCGGCTCGCTCAGCGCGGCGAGGAGAGGATCGAACTGGTGGAGCGGGCCAACCGTTTCCGCCCCCGGACGTGGGTGTGAGTGATGGCGCAGATGCACCGGTCGACCGATGGCCCGACCTGCCCCGGCTGCGGGGACCCGCTGGAGCCCGCCGACCTGTTCTGCGGGGCGTGCGGGTACGACCTGTCGGCCGTGGCCACGGGAACGGGCGGCGGTGACCACCCGACGGTCGCCCTGACCGGCGGCCCGATCGGCGCGATGCCTGCCGGCGGCGGCCCGGGCAGAAGCGCGCCTGCTGACGCCGGTGCCGTGGGCAGCACGCCTGCCCACG
>NZ_WWJY01001152.1 GCF_009865405.1 Streptomyces sp. SID3212
GCGTACGGACGGTCCGTCCCCGGCGCGGCGCGGATCCCGGCCCGCCCCTCGCTCACGGCCGGGAGCCGAGGGTACGGGAGAGCGCGAGGGTCCCCGCGACCGCCGCGACCACCGTCGGGTGGTGCTGGTCGGAGAAGCGCTCACCGGGATCGTCGCCGACGGGCTGCGCGTCGCGGGGGAACAGCCCGTCCTCGTGCTGGAGGGACGCCAGCCGCTCCCAGTCCCCGGCGTCGCAGCGCGGTTCCGGCAGACAGCTGCCGACGATCATCAGCTCGGCCATCAGGTCCCACTCACCGATCTCGGCCCAGATGTCCGTCCACACCGGCAGCCAGTCGCCGACGTACGCGCCGAGACCGGCGGCGAGGCCGTCGGGCAGGCGCCCCCAGTCGGTGCTGTGGAAGACCGTGTGCGTCATGTTGTACGCGTTCGTCCAGTCGACCAGCCACGGCTCGGGGAACGAGCCGAGCCAGGTCTCCCGGGTCAGCGCGTCCCAGTCGAAGGGAATCGGCCCCCGGTCGAGCCCGGCGACCCGCGCGGCGTTGGCGACGGCGAGGCGCCGGTTCGGCAGGACCTCCGCCGCCCGCGCCGAGCGCAGCGAGGTGGTGTGCGCGACCAGCCGTTCCAGCGCCCGGTGGCGGTAACCGCTCCGGGCGAAGTGGGTGTACGTCTCCAGCGGGTCGCTCATCATCGGGTACCGCAGCAGCCGCTCGTGGAGCATGGCGCCCTCGCCGAGCTGCTCCCAGCAGAAGTCGAGCAGTTCGCGGGCGATCCGCAGCTCCCGCGTGCCGGCCACCGCCTCGCGGACGACCAGTGAGGCGGCAAGCGCCGTCTCGCCGAGCGGCTTGTAGACGCTGTCGGGCTCGGCCAGCTGGGCCGTGCTGTCCGCCGGCAGCGCGCCGTGCTCGCGGTGGGTGTGGAGCCAGGTCAGGGCCTTGGAGGTGACCTGGTGGGCCAGGGGGGTGACGGACATGTCCATCGGGGTCTCGGTCCGATCCGTTCGTGGTCGGGTGTTGCTCGTGAGGGTCCGTCAGGTCGTGATCAGGCGGTGGGCGATGGCCGTGTCGAGCGCGAGCCGGTCCCCGCCCGCCATCACCTCGATGTGCTCGACCAGCGGCGCCGGGTCGAGCGCCAGTGGCACCCCGTCGGCGTGCAGCCACGCCAGCCAGCGCGTGATCCGCGCGGCGGTGGGGTAGTCGCGGCGCAGCACCGCGCG
>NZ_WWJY01000114.1 GCF_009865405.1 Streptomyces sp. SID3212
GACCGCCGAACGGGTCCTGCGGCGGCTGCGCGAGACCATGTTCGTCCTCGGTGCCCCCGCCGACACGCCGGACGGTGTCCTCGCGGCCGTACAGGGGGTTCCCGGACTCGACACGGACCGCCTGCGGGACGACGCGGCGGCCCCGGCGACCCGGGACGCGGTCCGCGCGGACTGGGCGGAGACCCGGCGTCCGCTGCCCGAGGTGGTGGATCTGGACGCGCCGGGCCCGCACCCGGGCCGGGCCAAGAAGGTGGGGGACCACCGCCGTTACGCCCTGCCGACGCTGGTCTTCGACGGCCCCGGGGGCCGGGTGTGCGTCCCGGGATGGCGTCCCGTGGAGACCTATCTCGAAGCGGCCCGCACCGCCGCGGGCACGACGGCGCCGGCCCCTCCCGTACGGCTCGCCGCCCGGGAGGCACTGGAGCGCTGGCGCACCCTCACCGGTCCCGAACTCGCCCTGCTCACCCGCGAGTCGGAGCCGCCGGAGGAGGCCGTGCGCGTCGACACGGGCAACGGCCCCCTGTGGCTGCATCCCACGGAAATGCGCCCGAGCGGCTGACGAAACCGCAGGTCGTCAGGGTCTCGTCCAATGAGACACCTGGAGGTGTCCATTGACAGTCGGGCGCCGGGCCGTGAGGATACGGGCATGCATTCGACGCACCCCGGTGTGGTCTGCCGCTACGTGGATTACCGGCGCACTTCCAGCGCCCTCTGTCGCTGACCCGACCGCCGAACCGGCCCCCTCGTGCGGCCTTCGGCACTCCGGCCCTGCCCGGGCCCGTCCGGCGGACCAGCCGTGAGCTGATCCGTTGGGGTCCGCCGGACAGGCCCTGGCCCGTTCCCTGTTCCGCACCGCGACGGCGGTGACCCGGGGGCCGTACCCGGCCGGGAGCGATTTCCTCCCACTCGCCGCTTCTCCATGACCGGAGTTCCCGGCGCCGCCCCGTCCCAGTGCCGCGGCGGCCGGTGCCGTACACCCGCGAAATCTCCCGCGCCCAGGGCCGGGGCCGAGCCGCCCCGCTCCCGATTCCGGCCGCCCCGCGCCGACACTCCACGTCAACACCACCGCGCCGACACCACCGCGTCAACACCTCGCGCCCACACCGTCGTTGACGCGTGTCTCCTCGCCGGCCCCGACCTTCTCGCGGCTTGCTCCTGACGTCTTCGTTCCGCCTCGTTTCCGCGCTCTTCTGTGTCCTTGTCCCGTTCTGTCCGGGCCGCCCGACCGGGCGTCCAGGCCCGCCCGCGTACCCGAACGCTCCGGTACGGCCGAGAAAGGTGGCGCTCCCATGCCGATCCTCCGCCCCTCCACCAGCAGCAACGCCCCTTCGCTGCCCGGAAGTCCGTCCCGCCCCGGTCTCGGGCGGCGGTCCTTCCTCGGGCTCTCGCTCGGCGCCGGCGCGGCGCTGGCCCTCACCGCCTGCGGCGGCGGAGGGTCCGCCTCGACCGCGGGCGGCCGGACCGCCACCCTCAAGTGGGGCTGGGCACTGCCCACTTCGTGGGACCCGGTCACCTCGTCCGCCGGCTGGGACGTGCACTCCCTCTCGCTCGTCTACGCGGGACTGACCAAGCTCGACCTCACCGGCAAGGCCGTGCCGGCGCTCGCCACCTCCTGGACGTACAACACCGAGGGCACGGTCGTCACCTTCACCCTGCGCGAGGGCCAGAAGTTCAGCGACGGGACCCCCATCGACGCCACCGCCGTGAAGAAGAGCCTCGAACGCGGCCGTGACTACGCGAAGTCGCTGGTCGCCTCCCAGCTCGTCGGCGTCAAGGACGTCACCGCCGTCGACCCCGGCACCGTACGACTGACCCTCGCCGCACCCGACTTCCAGGTCCCGGCCCTCCTCGCGGGCAAGACCGGCATGATCGTCAACCCCAAGGTCTTCGAGAGCGACGCCGCCGGCCTCGCCACCAGGCCCGCCGGGTCCGGTCCCTACACGCTGGTCTCGTACGTCCAGAACGCCAAGGCCGTGCTGCGCCGCAACCCCGCGTACTGGGACGCGGACCACATCAAGATCGAGAACTTCGAGATCTATCCGCTGCCCGAAGCCTCCACGGTCGTCGCCGCACTCACCTCCGGGCAGTACAACGTCGCCCAGATCCCCGGCAGTCAGGTCGAGGCCGCGAAGGCCGCGGGCCTGGAGGTCCAGGTCATCCCCTCCATGGTGGTCGCCGTCCTCGACCTCAACCTCGGCAAGGCGCCCTTCGACGACGACCCCGATGTCGCGCTGGCCGTCAAATACGCCATCGACCGGCAGGAGTTGCTCAGGACCGCGGCCTTCGGGCACGGCGAGGTCACCGTCCAGCCCTTCCCCCAGGGGTACGCCGGTCACGACGACGCGCTCGACAAGCTCTTCCCGTACGACCCCGAGAAGGCCAAGCAGCTGCTCGCGAAGGCCGGTCACGCCGACGGGCTCGACCTGACCCTCTCCACGTCCACCCCCGAGGGCGTGCCGGAACTGATCCAGGCGCAGCTCAAGAAGGTCGGCATCAACGTCACGATCGACACCGTCCCGCAGACGCAGGCGACCCAACTCGTCTACATCCAGCGGAGCAAGGCACTCTTCGTCGACCAGTTCGCCGGGCGGGACTCCGCGACGCAGGCCTTCCAGGTGCTCTTCGGCAAGGAGGGCCTGATGAACCCGGGACGAACCGTCTCGCCCGAGCTGGAGAAGGCCCTCGACGTGGTGCGCCGTACGCCGCTCGACTCCGCCGAGTACCCGGCCGTGCTCCAGAAGGCCACCGGCATCGCGGTACGGACCATGCCGAACGTCTTCCTCTACACCGTGCCGCGGATCCTGGCCCGCAACACCAAGGTGTCGGAGATTCCCGCGTACACCGTCGTTCAGCGGTTCGAGGGGGTGACCGTCGCATGACCGCCCCCGTACTGACCGGGACGGCCCGTCCGTCACCGCCCGAAGGGGCCCGGTCGTCCTGGCTCCCGCCGCTGCGGCGCCGGCTGTCCGGAGCGCCGCGCTCGCTGGGCCGGGTGCTCGCCGTCACCGCCACCGTGTTCGTGCTGGCGTCGCTCCTGACCTTCGCGCTCGGCGCGCTGTCGGACGCGAACCCGGCCGCCGCGGTGCTCGGGGACCAGGCCACCCCGGCCGACATCGCCCGGATGCAGGCGGAGTTCGGCCTCGACCGGCCGCTGTACGCGCAGTACCTGAGCTGGCTCGGGCACGCGCTCACCGGTGACCTCGGGGTGTCCTGGTTCACCAGCGCGCCGGTGGCCGACAGCATCGCCCAGGCGCTGCCCGTGGACCTGTCCATCGCCGGACTCGCGCTCCTGCTGGCCGTCCTGCTCGGCGGCGGGGCGGGGATCGGGGCGGCGCTGGACAACGGCGGGCGGTTCGACCGGGCGGTCACGCTGGTCTGCTCGGTGCTGGCCACGCTGCCGCCGTTCCTCATCGGCATCGTGCTGATCGTCGTCTTCGCGGTGCAGCTCGGGGCGCTGCCGACGGGCGGGTACGTACCGCTCGGCGAGAGCCCGGCGGAGTGGCTGCGGTACGCGATCCTGCCCGCGTTCGCGCTCAGTCTGGACGCCGCGGCCTCCCTCGCACGGCAGTTGAGGACCTCGCTGGTCGGCGCGTTGCGCGAGAACTACGTGACGGGGGCGGAGATGCGGGGATTCTCCTCGCGGCGGGTGCTGTTCGGGCATGTCCTGCGCAACGCGGCGGGGCCCGCGCTGAGTGTCCTCGGCCTGAGTGTGCCGGTGATCCTGGGCGGGGCGGTGGTCACCGAGAAGATCTTCAACCTGCCGGGGATCGCGCAGCTGTCGCTCCAGTCGGCCGAGCAGCACGACATCCCGGTCATCCAGGGGACGTTGCTGGTCACGGTCGTGGTGGTGCTGATCGCGAACATCGCGGTCAACGCGGCGCTCGCGGCGCTGAATCCGGCGGCGCGCCGGGCAGGCCGGCGGGCCGCGGCGGACGGGGGCGTGTCATGAGGACCCTTCGCCGTACGTGGCGGCTGCGATCCGCCCGGATCGCCCTGGCCGTACTGGCCGTGGTGGCCCTGCTGGCGATCGCCGGGGGCGCCGTGGCCCCGCACGATCCGCTGGCGCAGAGTCCGGCGGACATGCTCCACGGTCCGAGCGCCGGGCATCCGCTCGGTACGGACTACCTGGGACGGGACGTCCTCAGCCGGGTCCTGGCCGGTACCGGGCGGTCGGTGGTGGGCGCGCTGGAGGCCGTCGGGGCCGCGATGCTGCTCGGCATCGTGCCGGGCATCGCCTCGGTGTGGCTGGGCCGTACCGTCGAATGGACGGCGCAACGGGCCGCCGACACGCTGATGATCATGCCGTTCACGGTCTTCGCGATCGCCGTGGTCGGCGCGCTGGGCAACGGCATGCACCAGGCGATGCTCGCACTGGGCGTGCTCTTCGCCCCGCTGTACTTCCGGGTGACACGGGCCGCGGCGCTGGGCCTCAAGCAGGCGCAGTACGTGGAGGCCGCCGAGCTGATGGGCGCGTCGCGGTGGTGGATCCTGCGGGTCCACGTCTGGGGCAAGATCCTGCCGACGGTCGCGGTGACGACGGCCCAGGCGGTGGGCCAGGCACTCCTGGTGGTCGCCTCCCTGACCTTCCTGGGCCTCGGCGTCCAGCCCCCGGCCCCGACATGGGGCGGCATGCTCGCCTCGGACCTGGGCTACCTGTCCCAGCAGCCCTGGGCCCCCCTGATCCCGGGCGCGGCCATCATGCTGACGGTCGGCGCCCTGAACATCCTGGCGGACGCGGTACGCGACAGCGGCGGGACGTCTGCCGCGGAACGCCCGAAGCGGGCGAGGCGGTTGCGCGGGCCGCGCGGTGCGGGGTCCGGGCCGACGTCCCGACCAACGCCCGTGAACCGACCGGAGCCGCCGGCCCGGGCCCCGGCCGAGGACCCGGCCCGGGTCCAGGTACCGGCTTCGGCAGGGGCATGGGGCTCGGCTCCGGAGGAGGTGCCAGCCCCGGACCGAGGCTCGGAGTGGGGGCAGGGCTGGGGCCCGGAGCGGGCCGGTGCGCCGGTGGAGCCTTTGGGCGCGCCTCAGGCCTGGTCTGCGGTACGGGCCGGGGTTCCGGCCGAGGAGCAGGTGCCCGGTCGGGCCGAGGTCCAGGGGCGGCCGTCGGCCGGTGACCGGGCCGGGGGCGCGGTGCGGGGCGGGGACCTGGCCACGGGCCCGGTTCCGGATCGAGTTCCGTACCGGGGGCCGGAGTTGGGCTCGGAGTCGGGTCTGGAGTTGGGCGAGGGCCTGGTCCTCGATCCGCCGGTCCCGTCGGCCGACGGGGGCGGGGCCGGTGTCGGTGTGGCTGGGGGAGGCGGGGGCGTCGGTCGAGCCCCGGACGGTGAGTCGTACGACGAGTCCCGTGCCGTCCTGGCCGGGGACGAGCAGCGTGAGGAGGTGGAGCGTCATGTCAGTACTGGTTGAGGTCCCGGTCGTCGCCGGGCCCGTTCTGAGCGTCGACGGGCTCGACGTCACCGTGTCGGGCGGTGCGCTCGCCGTGCAAGGGGTGTCGTTCACGCTCGGGCGCGGTGAGGCCGTCGGGCTGGTCGGGGAGTCCGGCAGCGGCAAGAGCCTGACCTGCCGCTCCGCCCTCGGTGTGCTGCCCGCCGGCTGCGAGGTCACCGGCGGCCGTATCACCCTGGGCGCCACCGGCTCCGGCGCGCCCACCGAGCTGAGCGCGCTCACCCGTAAACAGTGGAACGCCGTCCGGGGCCGCCGCGTCGGCGCCGTGTTCCAGGACCCCGCCTCGTACCTCAACCCCTCCCTGACCGTCGGCCGCCAGCTCGCGGAACAGCTCCGTGTCGGACGCGGGCTGCCCAGGGCCGCCGCCCACACCCGCGCCGTCGAACTGTTCGGGGCCGTCGGACTGCACCGGCCCGACGAGGTCTTCCACCAGTTCCCGCACGAGCTGTCCGGCGGCATGCTCCAGCGGGTCCTCATCGCGATCGCCGTCTCCTGCGAGCCCGAACTGCTCATCGCCGACGAGGCCACCACCGCCCTCGACGTCGTCATCCAGGCCGAGATCCTCGAACTGCTCGCCCGGCTCAGGGCGGAGCAAGGCCTCGCGCTGCTCCTCGTCACCCACGACCTCGCCGTCGTCGCCGAGAGCTGCGACCGCATCCTCGTCATGTACGCGGGGCAGATCGTCGAGGACGGCCCCACCGCCGAGGTGCTCGCCGCGCCCTCCCACCCCTACACCGAGGCGCTGCTGCGCGTCGCGTCCCTCGGGGTGTGGGGCCGCCGCGAACTCGACATCATCCCCGGCCGCCCGCCCGAGGCCGGCGCCGAGCTGCCCGGCTGCCGCTTCGCCGACCGCTGCGCCCACACCACCCCGCAGTGCACGGCGGGACCCGTCGCCCTGTACGAGCTGGGTGACGGGCGCCGCGCCCGCTGCCTGCGTCCCGCCGCCTCCGGAGCCGCCGTATGAACGCCGTCCTCACGCAGGAGAACCCGGCCCCGCTCCTGGAGATCCGTGGACTGACCGTCTCGTACGGGCGCCGCGCCACCGCCCTGCGCCGCGCGGGCAGCACCCGGGTGCTCTCGGGCGTCGACCTCACGGTACGGGCCGGGGAGATCCTCGGGATCATCGGCGAGACCGGCTCGGGCAAGACGACCCTGGCCCGCGCCACCGTCGGCCTGATCCGTCCCGACGCCGGGGAGATCGGGTTCGAGGGCCGCGACGTCACCGGGCTGAACCGCCGTGACCTCCGGGACTTCCGTCGCACCGGCCGCGTCCAGTACATGTTCCAGGACCCGCTCCGGTCCCAGGACCCGGAGTTGACGGTACGTCAGGTCGTGGCGGAGCCCCTCGCGGCGGTCGGTGCCGCCACCCGCCAGGAACGCGCGCGGCGCGCCGACGAGGCCCTGACCCTCGTCGGGCTCGACGCCGAGGCGCTCGGCCCGCGTACC
>NZ_WWJY01001153.1 GCF_009865405.1 Streptomyces sp. SID3212
TCCGGGCGGGCGTACGGAGCCTCGCCCCGGCGACCGCGCGGAGCGCCGTCCGGGCGGGCGTGCGCAGGCTCGTCCCGACGAGCGCACGGAACCTCGCCCCGACGACCGCGCGGAGCGCCATCCCTACAACCGTACGGAGCCTCGCCCCGCCGACCGTGCGCAGGACCGTCCCGACGAGCGCACGGAACCTCGCCCCGACGACCGCGCGGGGCACCGTCCCTACAACCGTACGGAGCCTCGCCCCGCCGATCGTGCGCAGGGCCGTCCCGACGACCGTACGGAGCCCCGCCCCAACGACCGCGCGCAGGGCCGTCCCGACGAGCGCACGGAGCCCCGCCCCGGCGACCGCGCGGAGCACCGTCCCCACAGCCGTGCGGAGCCCCGTCCCGCCGACCGCGCGGAGCCTCGTCCCGACGGCCCGGGGGCCGGACCTCGCGATGCCGCTCCCCCGCCGCCCACCCGGGTGCAATCGGTGCCCGCGCCACGGCCGGCCCCCCGTCAGGATTCCCCTCGCCGGGTCGCCCCCGCCCCCGCTACCCCCCAGCTGGCCCTCGTGCTGGCCGGCTCGCTGATCCCCGTACGCGGCCCCGGCCAGGAACCCACGCGGCTCGGCCGGGACACCTCGGACTGCGCCCATGTGCCGGGCCTGGCCGCGTTCGACCAGATCTCCCGGAATCACGCCGAGCTGTCCTGGCGGGCGGGCGGCCTCTACGTCACCGACACCGGTTCGGCCAACGGCACCTACGTCGACGGCAAGCGCGTCGACCGCCCCGTCCAGATCTGGCCCGGCGTCCGCCGCTTCGGGCTGGCCCAGCCGCCGGAGGCGGTGGAGGTGACCGTCGTCGAACTCGACGAGTACGGCGCGCCCCGCTGATCCGTACGACTCCGCCGCACCCCTGCCGTACCGCCGCACCCGCTCCCGCCGCACCGCCGTCCCCCGTACCCCGTCCGGTGGCAAGCCGGGCACCGAGGACCCGACTCCTTCGAGGACTCCGCATGGCCGACAAGCCGACCGAGGAACCAGCAGGTCGCCCCGAGCCGGGAAGCCTGCCCCCGAGCCCGCCGACCCGCCGCCAGGGCCACGACGCCGTACCACCGCCGAGTCCGCCCACCCGCAAACAGCGCGCCCGCGCCAGGGACGAGAAGCCCGAGCCCGCCGCGCCGTTGAATGCCCCCGCGAACCCGCCAAGTCCCCCCACCCGCCTCC
>NZ_WWJY01001154.1 GCF_009865405.1 Streptomyces sp. SID3212
CGCCCAGCAGCGCCGCGTCCGGACCGCCCAGCAGGTGGAGGGCGGTGACGTGGGCGCGGTCCAGGGCGTCGAGCGGCGAACCGCCGTGCCGCCGCCGCCAGTCGAGCAGCGCCTCCTCGCGCCCCGGCAGCTTGTCGGGGTCGTACTCCCCGGACAGCACCCTCTCCCCGCGCTGTACGGCGAGGACAAGACCGTCCGGCACCGTGCCGGACCCGGTCGCCTCCGGGGGAAACCGGCCGACCCCGGTGCCGTACAGCCGCCGGTGCGGCAACCGCAGGCCGCCGTCCTGCCCCGCCGCGTCGGAACGGGTACGGCCGGAACGGGTACGGGGGGACAGGGCGTCGTCCGCCCATTGGTAGAGGTGGACCGCGTCACCGAGAGCCGCCGCCCGCTCCGCGGTGTCCCCGAGGCCGAGGGTGTGGGAGGCGAGGAGAACCTCGATCAGGGAGTGGCGGTCCAGGGACAGCTGCCAGCCGATGACGGCCTCCCGGAAGGCGAGGACGTCCGCCCGCCGCACACCGGCCAGCCGCGAGTAGCGCGCCAGCGCCTCGCGGGCGGCGTCGGCCGGGCCGTGGCCCACCGGGAAGCCCCGGTCGTGGTGGAACTCCCGGTACCAGTTGCCCTCCCGGTCCAGCGGTGCCGGAGGCGTGAACCATACGGTGAGTCCCACACCCCGCGCGTACGCCTCCATCAGCTCCGGCAGCCCGGCGCCCCCCTCGGGATCCAGCAGCCGTCGCAGCGCGGCGTCGAGGTCCACGCCCGCGTCGTCGTCGGCGACGGAGAAGAACGCCGACGCGGCCCCCGCCTCACCGAACCGGCCGACCCCGAACCGGTGGACGGCCTCCAGCGCCGCGCGGGCGGCGGCGGTGACCCGCGGATCGCCCGCCAGGGCG
>NZ_WWJY01001155.1 GCF_009865405.1 Streptomyces sp. SID3212
GTCCTCGCCGAGCTGCGCGGCTACGCGGAGACGGCTCCGCCGCCGGGCCGGGTCCGCTCCAGCTTCGCCCCCGGCGACGCCCGGACCCTGCGGGCGGACGGCCCCGGGTGGTCCTTCGTCGCCAGGACCGACGACATGGCCTTCGTCCTGATGGACGACGAACCCAACGAGGTGCTCCCGATCGCCCGGGGCCCGGAGCTCCCGGCGCTTCTCGCGGCCCTCGACGCCATGGCCGTACGCCCCGCGTGAGCCGCCGCACCGCGGACCCGCACGTGACACCGCGGACGTGCACGTGACACCCGCAGGGCTGTCCGTGACACCGCTGACCCGCGCGTGACAGCGACGTGACCGCGCCGCGCCCCCGCGCACAGCAGAGCTGACCGGCGGGACCCGGCGGTCCCTCCGGTCAGCTGTCCGGCCCGGTCAGCGGCCGATCTGCCTGCGGTTGATCCGGCGCAGCCTGCGGCGCTGCGACGGGTCCAGCATCAGGTAGGTGGCTGCCGGCACACCCACCACGATCAGCAGAGCCACCCAGAACGGTACGAACGCCCAGAGGATCAGGCCGACGGCCACTCCTCCGACGGCGATCTTTGCTTGTGTCGACATCCCGACGCCTCCTTCGCGGCCGAGGGCCGCTCACTGCTCGGTGAACGCGTAGGAGCGTCCGCCAGTTCCACTATGCGCCTGTACGGAGCGGTTCGCCGACGTCGTGGAGGTGTCCGAGGGCCTGGCGGTACGAGTCGATCAGTCCGGTCTCGGCGTACGGGACGCCCAGCGCCTGGCAGTGCGCGCGCACCAGGGGCTGGGCGAGCCGCAGGTGGGGGCGGGGCATGCTGGGGAAGAGGTGGTGCTCGATCTGGTAGTTCAGCCCGCCGAGGAACCAGTCGGTGAGCAGACCGCCGCGGATGTTGCGTGAGGTCAGGACCTGGCGGCGCAGGTGCCCCCAGCCCGCGCTGTTCTCGGGGTCGGGCATCTCCATGCCCTTGTGGTTCGGCGCGAAGGCCATGCCCAGGTGCAGGCCCAGGAGCATCTGGTGGATCACCGCGAAGACGACGGCCTGGCCGATGGTCAGTGTGGTGAGCAGCAGGGTGACGTACGCGGCCACGTGCGCGCCCAGGAGCAGACCCTCCACCGCGCGGCGGCGGCCGGGCATGCGGGTGTCCTTCCGGCGCGAGAAGACGGCCTGGAAGCCGTACACCTTGAGGGCGATGCCCTCCAGCGTCGTGAGCGGGAAGAACATCCAGGCCTGGTGGCGGGTGAGCCAGCCGCGGAGTCCCGTACGGCCGGCCGTCTGCTCCTGGGTGAAGACGAAGATGTCGGCGGCGACGTCCGGGTCCTTGTCGATGTGATTGGGGTTGGCGTGGTGCCGGTTGTGCTTGTCGTTCCACCACTCCTGGCTCATCCCGAGCAGCAGGTTGGCGTGCACGAGCTGGATGACGCGGCCCTTGCCGCGGTCACCGGTGATCTGGGCGTGTCCCGCGTCGTGGCCGATGAACGCGATCCGGGCCGACAGGACGGCCAGCGGGGGCGCGAGGAGCATCGTCCACCAGGAGGGGCCGATGAGCGCCATGCCGGTGACAATTGCGGCGACGAGCACCAGGTTGACCGTGATGCCCCGGGCGTACCAGGCGACCCGGCGCTCCAGGAGTCCCTGTTCCTTGACCGTCCGCAGCAATGGCGCGAAGTCGCTGCCGGTGCCGCGGCCGGTGGCCGGTTCGGGTATGGACTCCACAGCGGGGGGTGCGGTGGTGGCCTGGGGCATGTCGGTCTCCGGTCTGTCGGCCGATGTGCGGGAAAGAAGGGTCGCGCTGTCTGCGCTGACCTGCGAAAAAACGTACGGGCCCGGCGAAGGTGGCGACCATGGCGCCACCCCCCGGAAACGGGGGAGGCTTCCCGGGGGTCGGCAGTGGTGCTGGCTACACCCCGCCGCTTCGGCATGAGTCGAGTCACGGCAGCTCCGGGACCGCGTGGCTTCGCGGTCGGGTACCATCGGCGGCTCACCCGCAGTAGTCAAAGTTGAGGAATGCGTCTTCGCTGTGCACACGCTCCCCGCGGCAACGCTCTCCCGGGTCTCCGAACTCGCCCGCTGTTCCACGGTTTTTCTCCCGGGGGACCCGGCTCGCACCGGCCGGATCGCCTACTGGCATCCCGACGGCGCGGAACCGCCGTCCGCGCCGGGCTCCGTGGAGGAGCTGGCCGTCGTCGACACCGAGGCCCACCCTCTCATGGTCAGGGCGTTGCTGGTGCCCCTGCGGGAGGCTCTTCCGTCGCTGACCAGGGCCCGTGTGGCGGAGAATGTGTCCCCGTCCGCCGCCTTCTGGGGCGCGGCGACACTGCTCGCCCTGCAACTGGCTTCCTGTGGGCGGATGTTGCCGGGTCTCACCGGGACCGGGCATGACGCGTGGCGGGCCGGACCGCTGACGGCCGAGGACCTGGAGCGGGTCCGTACGCTCGCCGCCTCCATGCCTCCCACCGCACACGCCGTTCCGCTCGGCGGAGGTGGTTCGGCCGGAACTGTTCTTCTGCCCGAGCAGGAAGGGCTGTTGAGGGACTTCCTCGACGCGGTGGCCGACACGCTGCCGCGTACCCCCGCCGCGCCGCTCGCCGCCGGTGGTGACGCGTTCGCCGCCGTGCCCGCCCGGCGCTTCCCCGAACTCCGGGGCTGGGCGGGCGATGTGGCCGCGGGCCATGACGCGGGGGTACGGCTCTCCCTCCGCGTCGAGGTGAGGGGGCTGCCCGGCACGGACGTCCTGGACGCGGACGTCCCGGGCGGGGACGGGACGGCCGGGGACGACATCGCCGGGCCGGGGCCGGTCTTCCGGGCCGTCGTCCAGATGCACAGCGTCAGTGACCCGGCGGTCGTCGCCGACGCGGCGGAGTTCTGGGCGGCTCCCGCGGATCCGCGCTCCCCGGGCGGCTCGGCGCC
>NZ_WWJY01001156.1 GCF_009865405.1 Streptomyces sp. SID3212
ACGGAGGCCGTGCCCGGGCCCGTGGGGACCGCGCTCGTGGTGGCCGGACCCGTCGCGACCGGGGACGTGGTCGGCGTTCCGGTGAGCGTCGAGCTCGTACGGGACATGTCGCCGCCCGGCATCTGGACGAGCTCGTCCAGGTGCAGCCGTACCTGATTGGCCGTCAGGGCGCTGGTCGTACGTTCCGCCAAGCCGCTGCCCGCCCCGCTCACCCCCGTCACCGTCAGGTCAGGACCGGCCCGGCCGCCCGCCACCAGGTCGAGTGCCGACACACCGCCCGACGCCGCCGGGCGGAAGTGCGGCCCGGTCCCGACGACCGGGTGCGCGCCGCCCGGTGCGCCGGTGTGCGGGGTCGGCCCTGGTGTCAGCAGATCACCGGCGACCACCGCCCCCGGCGGCGGCGCCTGGACGGCGCCCAGTGCGGTGTGGCCGAGGCCGGGCGCCGTACCGGGCACCACCGACGTCAGCGTGTGAGGTGTCACCGCGACCCCCGGCGGGGTGACACCGGCGGAGGCGAGCGCGGTGTGGACCGGAGCCGGGGTCGTCCCCGGCCGCGCCGACGACGTGAGCAGATCCACCGTCGCCGCGCCCGGCGCAGGCGCCTGCACCCCCGCGAGCCCCGCGTGCGCGGCGCCCGGCACCGGCGTACCCGTGGCGAGCGCGCCGAGGCCCGTCGTACCCGGCACCCCGGCCGAAGCAGGCAGGTACAGCCCCGACTGATGGACGACCTGCGGCGCACCGATCGCGCTGACCCCCGGCCCCACGTCCACCCGCCCCGGCCCGACCGCCCAGTCCCCGGCCCGTATCGCGCCCAGCTGACCGGCCGGCAGATCCACCAGCGCGTCCAGCTGCCGTGACGCGTGGAAGCCGAGCCCGGTACGCTCGCCCACCCCCGCGCCGAGGCTCCCCACCGGACCGAGGCTCAGCTCCGGCGGGCGCAGACCGGTGTGGAGCGCCCCGTTCGTCATCTCGAACGGCCGCAGACCGGCCCCGGGCCCCGCCCACTCTCCGAGCCGTACGTTCGCCAGGTCGAAGCGCGGCAGGTCGACCAGGCCGTCCACCAGACCGTGCGCCGGCGAGGTCGGGATCGGCGCCCCGCTGATGCCCCGGCCGACCGCGCCCACCGCCGCGCCGTACCGCGCCTGCCCGAGCACCCCGCGCTCGAAGAACCCGATCCGCAGCGCCTTCGCCAGCCCGAACTGCCCGATCTCCCGCGCGTCCACGGGCAGCAGCAGCCGCAGCCACTTCCCGCCGCCCAGCTCCGCCCTGGCGAAGGACCAGGTCGCGCCGAGCCCGGCCCGCGCCCCCTGCCACGCGAACGCGCCGCCCCGGCCGAGTGCCGCCGGGAGACCCCGTACGAGCGCGGGCAGGCCCTTCACGTTCTGGAAGACGATCAGTCCGCCCCGCTGTACGACGTTCGCGATCCGCGGCAGGTCGGTGATGCCCCGCATCACCCACAGCCCGCCGGTGCGGACCCAACTCGTCGACAGCCGCACCAGATCACGCAGACCCGGGAAGATCGTGGCGAAGCGGAACCCGCCCCCGGTGAACAGGTTGCGGAGCAGGACCAGCGTCGCCTTGCCGAAGTTCGCCAGCCCCTGCGTGAACGCCTTCGTGCCCGCCTTGATGATCTGGAAGATCGGCAGGCCCTTGGTGGTGGGCGCGATGAGCCCGAGCCCGGCCAGGAACAGGTCCAGGAACGTGGCGTCACCGCGCGCGAAGTCCACCACCGTCTTGATGAACAGCGTCAGGTTGACCCCCAGCGCCAGCAGCGCGATCGGGCCGCCGAAGATCAGCGCAGGGATGATCAGGATGATCGCCAGCCACTGGAACGCCTCCCAGAAGACCTTGCACGCGGAGATCGGCAGCGAGATGTGCGAGACGGCGGAGATCCGCCCCGCCACGTTCCTGCCCTGCTCCGCCTGCGCCTCCCCGGCCTCCCGCGCGGTGGT
>NZ_WWJY01001157.1 GCF_009865405.1 Streptomyces sp. SID3212
GGCGGCGGTCGCGGCACTCGCGCCGGCGGCCAGCAGCCCGGCCAGGGCGAGCCCGGCGGCGGCCGCCGTACGGACGGATATGTGAGGCGCTCCGTGAACGGAGAGTTTCATGTGGGGGCTCCGGATTCCGAACGGGGGTGGGACGGAACGTGACTGCGCCCCACGACAACGGTGACGTGGGGCGTTGGAGCTGTGCGTGTGCTGAGTGTGGCGGTGCGTGCTGAATGGTGGGGGAGAGCTTGACTCAACGTCAAGAGTGCAAACCGGACACGGCTGTTCGCTGAACGGACGGGGTGGGCGGCCGGGTCGGAAGCCCGGCCGGCTTCGCAATGAATTAAGGCAGTCGACGCAAGAAACCAACGAACTGACGTAGCTGGACTGCAATGTTACGAAATGAGTTCGCAGAAACCTTGTGGAGAGAGGGGGCCGGGTCCTAATGTCACCTCACCCTCATGGCGGCCGCTCCCGCCGGGCGTCCGGGCCGTGGAGCGATCAGCCGTGGAGCCTCCCGAGAGAAACGAGCTTTCGATGTCGTGGAGCATCAGAGGTGCCGGCGCGAGACGGTCCGGCAGACCCCCGCGACGGGCGGCGGTGGTGGTCGCGTCGATGACCGCGGCCGCGGTCGGTCTGAGCGTCCTGGCCGGTGGTACGGCGGTGGCGCGCCCGGGCGGTGACAGCGGGGCGGCCGGGGTCACCGGCGCGAAGGCCGCCGCGTC
>NZ_WWJY01001158.1 GCF_009865405.1 Streptomyces sp. SID3212
GGGGGCCGGAGGCGGTACGGGGGGGACAGGCGGCGGCGGATACGGCTCCCGGCCCACCGGCTCCCCCCAGGCCACCGCATCCGGCTCCGCCGCCCCCGGTCCGTCGGGGGCGTCCGCGTCCCCGGGCGGGTACGGATCCCCGGCGTCCGCCCAGGGGCAGGGCCAGGGGCAGAGACCGGGACAGGGACAGGGTTACGGCCAAGGCCAGGGGCAAGGTCATGGCCCGGCATCGTCCTTGCCGGGCGGGCCCGGCGGTCCAGCCAGCGGCCAGGGTTTTTCCGCGCCCAACCCCGTCGCCCCCGAGGACGACACCCCCGAGGAGGACGACCCCGACCTGGTCGACTCCGCGCTCTCCGGCCATGACCTGATCGTGCGAGAGCTGGGCGCGACCATCGTGGAGGAATACACGAACGAGTAGAACGCCCCCGCCGACGCCCTTGCCTCCGCCAGCGACCCGCCCCCTGTGGGGATGGCCCCCTGTAACTCCCCGCTGCGGGGGATCACCTGCTCCCCGCACCTCCGGGGATGGACCCTCCGGGGTGGGCCACACTGCTGGCACGATCAACTGCTCCCCGCGCCTGCGGAGATGGCCCCAAGGGGCGACTGCCGGACGGTGGACTGCGGCCCAGCGCCCCGGCGACGACCCTGCCCCGCCAGGGCCAGCG
>NZ_WWJY01001159.1 GCF_009865405.1 Streptomyces sp. SID3212
CCCCGCCGCCGCCCGCGGCCACGGCCCCGACCGGGAGGGGGAGCTCGCCGCTTCCCAGCGGGCACTCGACCTTGAAGAGCTTCTTCTTGGGCACCCCGCCGGGGAAGGTCCAGTTGAGCTGGTACGTGCCGTTGGGGAGCGAGTAGTCCGAGGTGTTCCCCTTCCCGGCCGCGAGCGTGATGGAGCCGGTCAGGGTGGGCAGGGCGGGGGTGGGCGGCTCGGCGGTGATGGTGAAGGTCACCAGCGGGACCGTCTCGAAGTTGAAGGCGCTCAGGTTGAACTTGCAGACCTTCAGGGCGTCCCCGGTGTTGCCGGCGGGGGTCCCGGCGTTGTGGATCCTCACGTCCCCGCTGTCGCCGGGAGCGGCGACCGCGGCCGACGCCCCGGCCAGGGACGCGCCGGCGAGAGCGAACGCGCCGAGGACGGCGGCGGAGCGGGAGCGGGCGGAGCGGAGGGAGGGCGACGTGGGCATGGGAGGCTCCTTCAAGCCGGGATGATTGTCGTACTGCATGCGATCATCTGACTAAATGTCACATATCCGACAAAACCCGGCGACGAAACGCCGAGAAACCGTCAAGATGCCCTGAGTGGCGCAACGGACGGCTCGCCACCGCCGCCACTCCTCCTCGCCGCCCTCAGGGGAGGGCTGTGAACGTGACGTCCGCCGCGCGCGGGGGGATCTCCACCCCGGCGCCCAGTGCCCATTCGGCGACCCGGGAGACCGTCGCGGCCGGGACACGGTCCCCGAGGCCGGGCCTCGCCGGGATGTCCTGCGTCGCGTGGGCGTCGTGCGGCAGGACGACCCGGTATCCCAGCGCCAGGGCGGTACGCGCCGTCGCCAGGACGCACATCTCGGACATCACGCCGCAGACGGCGAGCGCCCGTATCCCCGCGTCGGCCAGCAGGCTCCCCAGCGGTGTCCCGTCGAAGCCGTCGTCCTTGGTCTTGCGGATCACGACCTCCGCCGGGCCCGCCTGCACGGGGTGGTGGAGCTCCCAGCCGGGGGTGCCGGCCTCGTCGTCCGCGCCGGCCGCTCCGTCGTTCTGTACGTGGACGACCAGCGCGCCGCTCCTGCGGGCCCGGGCGATCAGGTCCGTCGTACGGTCCACGAGCCGGGCCGCGTCGGGCACCGCCCCGTCACCGGAGACGAAGGCGGACTGGACGTCCACCACGATCAGGGCCTCTGCGGGCGGCACGGGAAGGTTCATCCGGCCATGATGACCTTCGCCGCCGGGGCGTCTCCATTCATTTTCCCCCGCCACGCGCCAGGGGCGGGGTTGACGCGTCCCTGTCTGCTGCGCTCGCAGCAGGCGGGGCGCCTGCGGTGGCAGGACGACGTACGGGCCGTACTGCGGAAGTGTGGGACAGGCGCGAGGTGGGCCCGGCGAGGAGCCCGCCCCGCGCCCGCCGCGTCCGCGAGGCTCTTCCCGTCGCTTTCCGCAGCTTTCCGTACTTTCAGCCGCACGTTGTTCCTGGAGGACCGATGTCCGCCCTTGCCCGCTGGTGCTACCGGCACCGGCTTCTGACCGCACTGATCTGGCTGGGGGTACTGGTCGGACTGGGCGCCGTGTCGAACAGCGTGGGCAGCGCGTACAGTACGACGCTGTCCGCGCCGAGCACCGAGTCCAGCAAGGCCCTGGACCTGCTGAAGAAGAACAGTCCGGCCGCCTCGGGCGACCGGGACACCGTCGTGTGGCACACCACCGGCGGCAAGGTGACCGACAGCGCGGTGCGCCAGGACCTCACGGGGGTGCTGGACCGGATATCCCGGGCGCCCGGGGTGGCGTCGGTCGCCAGTCCGTACGCCAAGGGCGGCGCGGGACAGATCAGCAAGGACGGGGCGACCGCGTACGCGGCGGTGACGCTGGACAAGGCCGCGAACGACGTGGACAAGACGCAGGTCGAGCACGTCATCTCGCTCGTGAAGCAGGCCCGTACGGACACGGTCGACGTGCAGTACGGCGGGCAGGCCTTCAAGGCGGCCGAGAACGAGCTCAAGCCCACCAGCGAGATCGTCGGCGTGATCGCGGCGCTGCTGATCATGCTGCTGCTCTTCCGCTCGCTCTGGGCGGCGGCCCTGCCGATCCTCACCGCCGTCGCCGGGGTCGGCGCCGGCATCCTGGGCACCGGCGTGCTCAGCCACACCCTCTCCATCCCGGACGTGGCGACCACCGTCGCCGCCCTGGTCGGGCTCGGGGTGGGTATCGACTACGCGCTGTTCATCGTCAACCGGCACCGCAAGGGGCTGATGGCCGGAGCATCCGTCGAGGACGCGGCGGCGCGGGCCCTGGACACCTCGGGGCGCGCGGTGATTTTCGCGGGCCTGACCGTGGTGGTGGCGCTGCTGGGCCAGTACGCCCTGGGCATCGGCTTCCTCAACGGCATGGCGGCGGCCTCCGCGCTCACCGTCGCCCTCACCGTCCTCGCCTCGATCACCCTCCTCCCGGCCCTCCTCGGGCTCATGGGGCACCGGGTGCTCAGCCGCAAGCAGCGGCGGACCCTGCGCGAACACGGCCCGGTCCACGACGAGCAGCGCGGGG
Organism: Streptomyces sp. SID3212; assembly: GCF_009865405.1. Classification (GTDB taxonomy): domain Bacteria; phylum Actinomycetota; class Actinomycetes; order Streptomycetales; family Streptomycetaceae; genus Streptomyces. The sequence goes on from NZ_WWJY01001159.1 coordinate 2,541, forward strand.
TGTGGGGCCGCTGGGCCTCCGCCGTCCTGGCGAAGCCGCGCGGCAAGGCGCTGCTGGCCCTGCTCGTGATGGTCGTCGTCTCCCTGCCGGTGTTCTCCCTGCGGCTGGGCAGCGCCGACGCGGGCAACGACCCTTCGTCGAGCGCGAGCCGTCAGTCGTACGACCTGCTGGCGGACGGTTTCGGGCCCGGTTTCAACGGGCCGCTGCTGCTGGTGGCGCAGGCGCCGCACGCCCAGGACAAGACGGCGCTGGAGTCCCTGGCCGCCGCCCTGTCCGACGTGAAGGGGGTCGCGCAGGTGGTGGCCCCGCCGCTGGCCCCCGGCCAGGACGTGGGCACGATCCAGGTCGTCCCGACCAGCTCGCCCCAGTCCGTGCAGACCACCGACCTCATTACACACCTGCGGGACACCGTGGTCCCGAGGGCGGAGCAGAACACCGACCTCCAGGTCTACGTGGGCGGCAGCACGGCGAGCGGGGTCGACTTCTCCGACGTCATCGTGTCGAAGCTCCCGCTGTTCATCGTGATCATCGTGAGCCTCGGCTGCCTGCTGATGATGGTGGCGTTCCGCAGTGTGCTGGTCCCGCTGATCGGTGTGGTGATGAACCTGCTGACCATGGGCGTGGCCTTCGGCGCGGTGGTCGCGGCCTTCCAGTGGGGGTGGGTGTCCGAGGCGCTGGGTGCCGGGGCCGCGGGACCGGTGGAGGCGTTCGCGCCGGTGATGATGATCGCGATCCTGTTCGGTCTGTCCATGGACTACCAGGTGTTCCTGATCAGCCGGATGCACGAGGAATGGACGCTGAGCCGGGACAACGCGCGGGCGGTACGGATCGGACAGGCCGAGACCGGGCGGATCATCACGGCCGCCGCCGTCATCATGGCGTGTGTGTTCGCCGCCTTCATGTTCAGCGGCCAGCGGATCGTCGCGGAGTTCGGCCTGGGCCTGGCGCTCGCCGTTCTTCTGGACGTGCTGCTCGTGCGTATGGTTGTTGTGCCCGCGTTGATGCATCTGTTCGGTGCGCGCAACTGGTGGCTGCCCCGCCGGCTGGACAAGCTGCTGCCCCACCTCTCCATCGAGGGGACCCCGGACGACGCCCCGGACACAGCGGCGGACCGGCAGGACCGGGACGACAGGCAGGATGTGCCGGTCGGGCGCTGAGTCCGCGGCGCCCCCCCCGTACGGCGAAGGAGGACGAGTGATCCCCATGGTGTGGAGCCGGGTCGGAGCGCGCCCGGCGCTGCACGACGCCGTGGTGACCCTCGCGACCGTCGTCGTGCTCCTCTCGATCACCCTCAGCGTCGCGCTCCGGGCGTCGGACTCCGCCATCGCCGTCCCGGCGGGCCTGGTGGTGCTGACCGCTCTGCCGCTGCTCGCCGGGAGCCGCTGGCCGGTGCCCGTCGTCCTGGTGACCGCCGCCCTCGACGTCACCCGGCTGTTCCTGATCGAGCCGGACTTCCAGAAGACGTACCCCACCGCGACCGTGATCGCGCTGTACGTGATGGCCGCGCACACCGGCCGCCGTACCGCGTGGCGGGTCGCGGGGGCGGTCGTCCTCGCGCTGACCGCCGTCGCCCTGTTCGCCCGGCCCGGCGTGGACAACCTGCCGATGAACCTCGGCGTCCTCCCCTGGACCTGCCTGCCCGTCGCCATCAGCGACGGCGTCCGCAGCCGCCGGGAGGTCCTGGCGGCGGCGACGGAACGGGCCGAGCGCGCGGAACGGACGCGCGAGGAGGTGGCGCTGCGCCGGGTGACGGAGGAGCGGGTACGGATCGCCCGCGAGCTGCACGACGTGGTGGCCCACCACATCACCCTCGTCAACGCCCAGGCCGGGGTCGCCCACCATCTGATGCGCACCGACCCGGAGCACGCGTACAAGGCCCTCGAACGGATCCGGGACACCAGCCGGTCGGCCCTGGACGAACTGCGCGCCACGGTCGGACTCTTGCGCCAGCCCGGCGAGGCGCCCTCGACGCAGCCCGCGCCGGGGCTGGCCGATCTGGACGACCTGCTGGAGCGGTTCCGGCACTCCGGGCTGCCGGTGGAGCTGGTGTGCGCGGGGGAGCCGGGGGCGCTGTCGGCGACGGCGGACCTCACGGCGTACCGGATCATCCAGGAAGCCCTGACCAACACCCACAAGCACGCCGGGCGGGCCCGTGCCCGGGTGCGGCTCGACTACACGGCGGCCCAGGTGCGGATCACGGTCGAGGACGACGGACGGGACGCCGGTACGGGGAACGGCATCGGATACGGCCTCATCGGTATGCACGAGCGGGCGCGGACGGCGGGCGGCACCGTGACGGCCGGCGCGCGGCCCGCCCCGGAGGCCGGGTTCCGGGTCACGGCCGAACTGCCGCTGAGCGTCGGGGCCTCCCCGCCCGCGACCGCCGCCTCCCCGCCCGTAAAGGTTCTCGGCGCCCCCGACGTTGCCCCGGCGCCCGCCGTCACCGAGCCCGGCCTCGCCGGCACGATCCCGAGCCCCGCCGAACCCACCGCCCCCTGCCTGATGACCGGCGTACGCCTCCTCGGTGGCGGGCGCGCATGACGATCAGGGTGCTGCTCGCCGACGACCAGGCGCTGCTGCGGGGTACGTTCCGGCTGCTCATCGACTCCGAGCCGGACATGGAGGTCGTCGCCGAGGCGTCCGACGGCCGGGAGGCGGTCGCGCTGGCCCTCAGCAGCCAGGCCGAGGTCGTCCTGATGGACATCCGCATGCCCGGCATGAACGGCCTCGACGCGACCCGGCAGATCATGGCGGACGAGGACCTGGCGGGGGTACGGGTACTGATCCTGACCACCTTCGAGAACGACGAGTACGTGGCCGAGGCCCTGCGCGCCGGAGCCAGCGGCTTCCTCGGCAAGGGCATCAACCCCGACGAACTCCTCGACGCGATCCGGGTCATCGCCACCGGCGACATGCTCCTCTCGCCCTCCGCCACGAAGAGCGTCATCTCGCGCTTCCTGGCCCAGACCGAGCGGCCCAACCCGGACGCGGCGGAGCGGCTGGCCGGGCTGACCCCGCGCGAACGGGAGGTGGTCACCTGGGTCGGGCGGGGGCTGTCCAACCAGGACATCGCCGCCCAGCTGTACGTCAGCCCGGTCACGGTGAAGACCCACGTCAACCGGGCCATGGCCAAGCTCGGGGCCCGGGACCGCGCGCAGGTGGTGATCCTGGCGTACGAGTCGGGCATCGTCCAGCCGGGCTCGGCCTGACGGGACACGGCCCTGGACGTTCTGTGCGATACGCGTACAGTTGAACGAGGTCAAAATCAGGACAATGGTTCACCAAAGACCATGTTCCGCGACCGGCCCGCTCCCGCTCCCCGCTTGAGGCACCCCTTTGAGAGAACGGACGACCCCCACCGGCACGCGTGCCCGCCCGGGCTCGCCGGCGCGCTGGTCCGGAGCCACGGCCGGGAAGACCATCCTGCTCCGTCTGCTGTGGCAGGCGCCCACGGTCCTGCCGCTGGCGGTGCTGTGCGCGGTGACGGTGGTCGGATTCCTGGTCCCCGTCGACATCCACCTGGCGTCGCTGCTGGTCGCGGTGCCGGCGCTGACCGCCGGGCTGGTGGGACCCCGGTGGACGGCCCTCATCACCGCCTTGGCGTGTGTGGCAGCCGCCGCGCTCGACATCCGTGACGGCCTCATGGACTCACCGATCCTGCCGATCCACCTGATCGACCTGCTGGTGGTCTGCGGACTGGTCGTCCTGTTCTGGCGCCTGCGCGACCTGGACTTCAAGGCGCTGGTCCAGGCGAGATCCGTCTCGGACGCCGCCCAGCGCGCGGTGCTGCGCCCCCTGCCACGCCGGATCGGACGGCTGCGGATCGCGTCCGTCTACCGCTCGGCCGCCGCGCAGGCGCAGATCGGCGGTGACCTGTACGCCGCCGAGCGGATCCCGGGGGCGGTCCGCCTGATCATCGGGGACGTACGGGGCAAGGGCCTGCCGGCGGTGGACGACGCCGCGGCCGTGCTGGGGGCCTTCCGGGAGGCCGCCCACCGTGACGCCACCCTGCCGGAGCTGGTGGCCTCGCTGGAGGGCAGCGTGGGCCGGCACCTGCGGGAGGTCGGCAAGACCGACCGGGACAGCGGCGAGCGGTTCATCACCGCCCTGGTCCTGGAGATCCCGGACGACGCCCCGGTGGTACGGATGATCAGCTGCGGCCATCCGCCGCCCCTGCGCTCCCACCGGGGGGCCACGACGCTGCTGCGCTCGCCGCACCCCGCGCCGCCGCTCGGCCTGGCGGGCGACGCCGAGGACTACCGGCTGGACAGCTTCCCGCTGGAGTCGGGCGACACGCTTCTCCTGCACACCGACGGCCTGCTGGAGGCCCGGGACGGCACCGGCGCGTTCTACCCGGCGCACGAGCGCTTCGACTCCCTGCTCTGGACCGACCCCGACGAGCTGCTCCAGCGCCTGGTGAAGGATCTGCTGGAGCACGTCGAAGGCCGGCTGGAGGACGATGTGGCGCTGGTCGCCCTGGAGCGGCTGCGGGAGCAGTCGGAGCCGCCGGCGGCCTGAGCCGCGGTCCGCACGCCGCCCCCGCCGGCCCGTCCTCAGACGGTGCCGCTCCTCACCGGGGCGGGCCCCCGGCTCACGCGCTCCGCGCGCAGCGCCTCGTGGATCTCGCCGGCCCGTACCGCCGTGTTCGACAGCAGGGTCGAGGTGATCCCGTGGGTGTGCTCCGTACCGCCCTGGAGATAGATCCCGGCGGTCACGTTCGCGGCTGTGACCACCCGGTGGTCACGCCCCACGAGGAGCGCGTCCTCGTCGTCCCGCAGGCACAGCTTGCCCACGCCGCCCAGGCGCTCGCCGAGATCCTGCGGCCGGTAGCCCGTCCCGTGGACGAGGACGTCCGCGGTGAGCACCTCCCGCTCCCCGGTCGGCAGGTACTCCACCGTGATGTCCAGCTGGTCCCCGCGCGGTTCGACCTCACGGATGCGCGAGACGTTCAGCATGCGCAGCCGCTCGCGGCCCTGGACCTTCTCCTGGTACATGGTCCGGGAGAGGGCCTCGATCAGATCCATGTCCACCACCGAGTAGTTGGTGCCCCGGTGGTAGTCGAAGAGCGACTGCTTCACGCCGCGCGGGGCGTGGTAGTAGATGTCGACGGCCTCCGGGTCGAAGATCCGGTTGGCGAAGGGGCTGTCGTCGGCGGGGGTGTAACCGTACTTGGAGAAGACCGAGCAGACCTCGGCGTCCGGGAAGCTGCGGTGCAGGTAGTCGACCGCCTCCGCGGCGCTCTGCCCGGCGCCCAGCACCACGGCCCGGCGCACCTGCCTGCCGCTCCTCGCCAACTCCGCGACGCGGGGCATGAGTTGGCTGTTGTGCCAGACCTGGTCCGACAGGACGGTCCCGGGCGGCAGGTGCGGCTCCAGGCCCGTGGCGACCACCAGGTTGCGCGCCCGGCGCACGATCCGCCGCTCCGGGTCGCCGGGGTCGCGGCTGGTCACGTCGAACCAGCGGACCTCGCCCTCCACCGTCACCGGGTCCACGGAGACGACCTCGGAGCCGTACTCCACCACGTCGTCCACGCGCGCGGCGGCCCACTCGAAGTAGTCGTGGAACTCGATGCGGAGGGGGAACAGCGTCTTCTGGTTCAGGAAGTCCACCAGCCTGCCCTGCTCGCGCAGGTACGACAGGAAGCTGAAGTCGCTCGTCGGATCCCGCATCGTGACCAGGTCCTTGAGGAACGAGACCTGCATCGTGGCGTCGTCGATGAGCATGCCCCGGTGCCAGCCGAAACGCGGTTGCTTCTCCAGAAACCCGGCCCGTATCCGTTCGTCGTCGGGGACTCGTGCGTTGTGCTCCTGGATCGCTATCGCGAGCGCCAGGTTCGACGGCCCGAATCCGATGCCCAGTACGTCATGGATGTCATGGATGTCCTGGACCGAGCCCGGCTCACTGTGCAGTGGGTTCACCGCGTCATCGCCTCCCTAAGCAGGCACATGTTAGATAAGGTTAGCCTTACCTTGCAACGTCTGAGGAGGATTCACCATGCGGGTCGTCATGTTCGGCTACCAGACCTGGGGTCATCGCACGCTCCAAGCGCTGCTCGACTCCACGCACGACGTGGTCCTGGTGGTGACCCACCCCAAGAGCGACCACGTCTACGAGAAGATCTGGGACGACTCGGTGGCCGAACTCGCCGAGAAGCACGGCGTACCGGTGCTGCTGCGCAACCGTCCCGACGACGAGGAGCTGCTCACGGCGCTGCGCGAGGCGGAGCCGGACATCATCGTCGCCAACAACTGGCGTACGTGGCTGCCGCCGGAGATCTTCGACCTGCCGCCGCACGGCACGCTCAACGTCCATGACTCGCTGCTGCCTTCGTACGCGGGCTTCTCGCCGCTGATCTGGGCGCTGATCAACGGCGAGCGGGAGGTGGGGGTCACCGCGCACCGGATGGACGGCGAACTGGACGCCGGGGACGTCGTGTTCCAGCGTTCCGTCCCGGTCGGCCCGACCGACACGGCCACCGACCTCTTCCACCGTACGGTCGACCTCATCGGGCCGATCGTGCGCGACTCGCTCGACCGCATCGAGTCGGGCACCGCGGAGTGGGTCCCGCAGGACCGCAGCCGGGCCAGCTTCTTCCACAAGCGGTCCGTCGAGGACAGCCGGATCGACTGGACGTGGCCCGCCGAGGACCTGGAACGGCTGGTACGCGCCCAGTCCGACCCGTACCCCAACGCCTTCACGTACCACCGGGGCGAGCGGATACGGATCGTCTCGGCGGCGCTCTCGCAGGCCAACTACGGAGGCACCCCCGGCCGGATCTTCATCCGCGAGGGCGACGGCGTGGTCATCGTGGCGGGTACGGAGGCGCGCTTCGGCCGGAGCAAGGGCCTGGTGGTCAAGCGGATACGGACCGAGGACGGCGTCGAGCACGCGGCCACGGACCACTTCCGGACCATGGGCGGCTACCTGACCGCCCGTCCGTGAACGGGGTCCTGGCGCCGGCCGGCGCCGGTACGGACGCGCTGGAGCGGCTGCGCGGCCGGGTCGTCGTCGTCAAGTTCGGCGGGAACGCGATGGTGGACGACGCGCTCAAGCGCGCCTTCGCCCACGATGTCGTCGCCCTGCGCCTGGCCGGGGTGAGACCCGTCGTCGTGCACGGCGGCGGCCCGCAGATCAGCGCCCAACTGGCCCGGCACGGGCTGGAGTCCCGCTTCGAGGCGGGGCTGCGGGTGACCACGCCGGAGGCGATGGACGTCGTACGGATGGTGCTCTCCGGCAAGGTCCAGCGTGAACTGGTCGGCCTGCTCAACGAGCACGGCCCGTACGCGGTCGGGCTCACCGGCGAGGACGCGCACACCTTGACGGCGGAGAAGCACTACGCGCGGGTGGCGGGCGAACCGGTCGACCTCGGCATGGTGGGGAACATCACCAAGGTCGACACGGCAGCCGTTCAGGTCCTGTTGGACCACGGCCACATCCCGGTCGTCTCGCCGGTCGCGCGCGGCGAGGAAGGCGAGATCTACAACGTCAACGCCGACACGGCGGCGGGCGCGATCGCGGCGGCGCTGGACGCGGAGACGCTGGTCGTCCTGACGGACGTGCCGGGTCTGTACGCGCACTGGCCGGACAGCGACCGGATCGTGGAGCGCCTGACGGCGGGGGATTTGGACCTCCTGCTGCCCGGCCTGGACGGGGGCATGCTCCCGAAGATGGAGGCGTGCCGCACGGCGGTACGGGCGGGGGTCGCCACCGCCCGTGTCCTGGACGGCCGGGTCCCGCACGCCCTGTGGGCGGGCCTGCTGGAGCCGGGAGCTCCGGGCACCACGGTCGTGCCGGACGCGGGGGCTTAGCGCTGGACCGATCGCTGGACCGATCGCTGGACGGGCCTGGACGGGCCCGTCCAGCGGGTTCTCACGGCAGCGCGGGCTCGTGGTGGCGGCTCATCGGGATGATCATCGGGGTGCCGCTGACGGGATCCTCCGTGACCTGGCAGCGCAGGCCGAAGACCTCCTCCACCGTCTTCGCCGTGATGACCTCGGCCGGCGGGCCCTCGGCGACGATCGCGCCCGACTTCATGGCGATGACGTGATCCGCGTACCGGCAGGCCTGGTTGAGGTCGTGGAGCACCATCACGATCGTGCGGTTCTCGTGCCGGTTGAGGTCCGTGATCAGGTCCAGGACGTCGATCTGGTGGGCCAGGTCCAGATACGTCGTCGGCTCGTCCAGCAGTAGCACCGGGGTGCCCTGGGCCACCGCCATGGCGATCCAGGCGCGCTGTCGCTGGCCGCCGGAGAGTTCGTCGACCGGCCGGTCCGCGAGATCGGTCATGGCGGTCGCGCGCAGCGCGTCGTGCACGGCCCGCTCGTCGCCCTGGGACCACTGCCGCCACCACGTCTGGTGCGGCGAACGGCCGCGCCCCACCAGGTCGATGACCGTCAGGCCCTCCGGCGCCACCGGGCCCTGGGGCAGGATGCCGAGCCGCTGGGCCAACTCCCGGGTCGGGATGGCGTGGAGGGAGCGGCCGTCGAGCTGGACCGTACCCTCGCGCGGCGACAGCAGCCGGGCCAGCGCCCGCAACAGGGTCGACTTTCCGCACGCGTTGGCCCCGACGATCGCCGTGACCCGGCCGGGCGGGATCGCCACGTCCAGGTGGTCGACCACGACCCGGTTGTCGTACGCGAGCCGTACCCCTTCGGCCCGCAGGTCGGGGCCGGGGCCGGCGTCGTCGACAGCGGCGTCGGCGGTCGTCGGCGTCGACCCGGGTGCGGCCGGGTCGGTGTCGGGCGCGGATTTCGATGACATGGGTTCAGCCTCCTGAGCCGACGCGATTGGCGCGGACGAGCAGCCAGAGCAGCACCGGTGCGCCGAGCACCCCGGTGACCACGCCGACGGGAAGTTCCGTGTCGGGGATCAGCTCCCGCGCGGCCAGGTCCGCGCCCAGCACCATCAGCGCGCCGGTCAGACCGGCGGCCACCGGCGGGGGCCAGGCGGTACGGGCCAGCCGCTGGGCCACCTGCGGCGCGGCCAGCGCGACAAACGCGACCGGTCCCGCCGCCGCCGTACCGAACGCCACCAGCCCGACGCCGGTGAGCAGCGTGGCCAGCCGGACCGGCTGCACGGCCGTACCGAGGCCCTTGGCCACGTCGTCGCCCAGTTGCAGCGTCCGCAGCCGGCGGCCGAGCAGGAGCGAGACCGGGACGAGCGCGGCCATCGCGACGGCGAGCGGCCCGACCTCGTTCCAGCCGCGGCCGTTGAGGTTCCCCACGAGCCAGCCGAGCGAGGCCTGCGCCTGGAACTGCCCGCCGCGGGCCATCAGATAGTCCGTGACGCTGGTGCAGATCCAGGAGATGCCGATCCCGACGAGCACGATCCGGTAGCCGGTGGTCCCGCGCTTCCACGCCAGGACGTACACGAGCAGGGCCGCGGCCAACGCGCCCGCCAGGCCCAGCGATTGGGTGCTCAGCCCCGCGTCCCAGCCGAGGACGAGACCCGCGACGACCGCCGCGCCCGCGCCCTGGGTGATGCCGATCATGTCGGGGCTGGCCAGCGGATTGAGCGTCATGGTCTGGAAGAGCGCGCCGGAGATCCCGAAGGCGATCCCGACGAGCAGTCCGGTGGTCGCGCGGGGGAGCCGGAGTTCCTGGACGATCAGCCGGGTGCCGGGATCGCCCGTGCCCAGCACGGCCCGCACCACGTCGGACAGGCCGAGCGGGATCTCCCCCATGGACATGCCCCAGCAGAACATCAGGAAGGTGGCGACGGCGAGGCCGGCGCAGACCGCGACCAGCCGGGGCCGTACCACCCCGGAGACGGGGGGAAAGGCCAGCCGGAACGGGACACGGCCGGCGGTACGGCGGGGAATCGGCGCGGGCGCGGTGACGGCGGCCGGGGTACGGGTGGGCAGCGGACCGGTCATGTTCACAGCTCCGCGAGTCGTCGGCGGCGGACCATCGCGATGAAGAACGGGCCGCCGATGAAGGCGACCAGGATGCCGGCCTGGATCTCCACCGGGCGCGCGATCAGACGTCCGGCGATGTCGGCGAGGAGCAGCAGACAGGGCGCGAGCACCGCCGACAGCGGCAGCAGCCACCGGTGGTCGGGGCCGATGCCCGCCGCCTGGGTGAGGATGCGCGCCACGTGCGGGACGACCAGTCCGACGAAGACCACCGGGCCGATGACGGCCACCGCCCCGCCCGTGAGCAGGGTCACGGCGACCACGCCCTGGATCCGTATCAGCCCCAGCCGCAGTCCCAGGGAGGCCGCCACGTCGTCGCCCAGGGCCAGGCTGTTGAGCGCGGGCGCGGAGGCGAGGGCGAGGACGGCGCCCACCGCGAGGAACGGCAGCACCCGGACGAGCGTGTCGCCGTTCTGGTTGGCGAGGGAGCCCGCCTCCCAGAAGCGGAAACGGTTCAGGGCGTCCGCGTCGGTGAGGACGACGGCGCTGGTCAGCGAAGAGAGCAGCGAGGTGATCGCGACCCCGGCGAGGGCGAGTTTGACCGGTGTCGTACCGGATCGCCCGAGCCCGCCCAGCAGATACACCAGCACACTCGCGAACAGCGCCCCGGCGAAGGCGAACCAGATGTAGCCGTAGACCGACCCGAGGCCGAACACCCCGACGGAGACCGCGATGGCGAAGGCCGCGCCCGCGCTGACCCCGAGCACCCCGGGGTCGGCCAGCGGATTGCGGGTCAGGGCCTGCATCAGGCAGCCCGACAGCCCGAGGGCGGCCCCGGCCGCCAGACCGAGTGCGGTACGGGGTATCCGTACCGACCAGATGACACTGTCGATCCGCGCGCTGGGCGCGCGGCCGAACAGAGTCTCCACGACCTGGCCGAGCGGAACGCTCAGCGCTCCGAACGCGATCGACAGCAGGCACAAAGTGAGAAGGGCGGCGCCGGGCAGTGCCACGAGCAGCACCGCGCGAGGGGCTTTCGCCCGGGTCACCGAACTCTCTCCACGTCAACATCCTTAGGTTAGGCAGGCCTTAACTGTAGTGCAGGGGCCTTGGGGTGCCTCGGGGCGGGTGGGTGCTTTTGATTAGGTAACCCTTACCTTAGTATGGCGTCCGACCCGGGCTCCACCGAACCGGGAACCGACCTGCCTGGGGAGGCGCGGCCACCGTGTCCGCTATCGAAGAAGCAGTGGGTTACTGGCGGAACGCGCTCGCACCGCTCTCACCCGAGACGGCGCTGCCGGCCGACCGCCCCTACCCGGTGTCCCCCTCCGGGGGCCGGTCGGTACGGACCCGGCGCACGGACACCGTGGCCCCCGCCGAGACCCGGCTCGCCGCCTACTTCGCCCTGTTGCACCGGTACAGCGGCGCCGCCGACCTCACCGTGGGGTACGAGAACCTGCCGGTACGGGTCGACCTCGGCGGCGGCCTCACCTTCGGCGCGCTGGTACGCCGCGTGGAGGACGCCCTCGCGGCGGCCCGGGAACACCGGGTGCCGCTGCGGACGCTGGTCGGGGCGCTGCGCCCGGCGCCGACGCGCGGCGGCGGACTGTTCTTCAACACCGCGTTCGACGCGGACCCCGGTACGGGGACGGGGGTGCGGGCGGCCGGCGCGAACAGCGCCGACGAGGACATCCCCGGCACGCTCGACCTGGCGCTGGACGTCGTGCCGGGCGAGGTCCAGGCGACGTACCGCACCGACCTCTTCGACGACGCGACCGTCGACCGGCTCCTCGGCCACTACGAGACCCTGCTGGCGGACGGTGTCGCCCGGCCGGGGGCGGCGGTCGGCGAACTGGCCCTGACCACCCCCGGCGAGCACCACCGGCTGCTGGTCGAATGGAACGCCACCGAACACTCCGTCCCGGCCGCCACCTGGCCCGCGATGTTCGCCGAGCAGGTCCGCCTGCGCCCGGCCGCGACCGCGCTCGTCTTCGAGGAAGAGCGCCTGACGTACGCCGAGTTGGACGCACGGGCCAACCGCCTCGCGCACGCACTGATCGCGCGCGGCGCCGGTCCCGAGCGGGTCGTGGCCCTCGCGCTGCCCCGCTCGGCCGACCTGATCGTCGCCGAGGTCGCCGTCCTCAAGGCGGGCGCCGCCTACCTGCCCGTCGACCGCGACTACCCGGCCGACCGGATCGCGTACATGCTCGCGGACGCCCGACCGGTCTGCCTGGTCACGACGGCCGACGCCGAACTTCTCCCGCAGGACGCGCAGGACGCGGCGGACGCGGCGGACGCGGCGGACGGGATCGCCACGCTCCTCCTCGACCTGCCGGAGACCGCCGAAGAACTGGCCGGACGCCCGGCGCACGACCCCACCGACACCGACCGCGGCGGTGAACTCACCGTCCTGAACGCCGCGTACGTCATCTACACCTCGGGATCCACCGGCCGGCCCAAGGGAGTTGTCCTCTCCCACACCGGCGTCGCCAAGCTCGTCGCCACCCAGAGCGAGCGCTTCGGCATCGGACCGCAGAGCCGGGTCCTCCAATTCGCCTCGCCCAGCTTCGACGTGGCCTTCTGGGACCTCTGCCTCGGCCTGCTCTCCGGCGGCCGGCTGGTCGTCGTACCGAGCGAACTGCGGGTGCCCGGCGCCCCCCTCGCCGACTACGCCAACGCCCACGGCATCACCTTCATGATCCTGCCGCCCGCCCTGCTCGCGGCCATGCCCGACGACGTCCGGCTGCCGCCCGCCGCGACCCTGCTGGCCGGCACCGAACGCGTCTCGCCCGAACTGGTCGGGCGCTACGCGCGCGGCCGCATGATGTTCAACGCGTACGGTCCCACCGAGGCCACCACCAACTCGACCCTCGGCCTCTGCGACCCCGACACCCCGGCCGGCACGATCGTCCCCATCGGCGTCCCCGACCCCGGCACCCGGGCCTACGTCCTGGACGCACGCCTGCGACCGGTCCCGGCCGGTGTACCCGGTGAGCTGTACCTGGGCGGCGCGGGTCTCGCCCGCGGCTACCTCGGCCGGCCCGCCCTCACCGCCGAGCGTTTTGTCGCCGACCCGTTCGGGGCACCCGGCGAGCGGCTGTACCGCACCGGTGACCTCGTACGGTGGAAGGCCGACGGGCGCCTGGAGTTCCTCGGCCGCGCCGACACCCAGATCAAGATCCGCGGCTTCCGTATCGAACCGGGCGAGATCGAGTCCGTGCTCCGCGGCCACCCGGCGGTCGACCAGGTCGCCGTCGTCGCCCGCGAGGACCGCCCCGGCGAGCGCAGGCTCGCCGCGTACGTCGTCCCCTCGCTCGACACCGGGCCCGGCCACGACGAGACCGACCGGGTCGAGGAGTGGAAGGACCTGCACGAACTGCTCTACAGCGCCGCCGGGTCCGAGGGCCAGGGCTTCCGCGAGAACTTCGCCGGCTGGAACAGCATGTACGACGGCACCCCCCTGCCCGTCGACGAGATGCGCGAGTGGCGGGACGCCACCGTCGACCGTATCCGCGCGCTCGGCCCCGGCCGCCGGGTGCTGGAGATCGGCGTCGGCAGCGGTCTGATCCTCTCCAGGATCGCTCCGGACAGCGAGGCGTACTGGGGCACCGACGTCTCCCACGAGGCGGTACGGGCGCTGCGCGCGCAGGTCGGGGCCGTACCGGAACTGGAAGCGCGCGTCGAGCTGTCCGCCCGGCCCGCCCATGACACCGAGGGCCTGCCGGAAGGCTTCTTCGACACCGTCGTCATCAACTCCGTGGCCCAGTACTTCCCGAGCGCCGACTACCTCGCCGAGGTGCTGCGCAAGGTCACGGCCCTGCTCGCGCCCGGCGGCGCCGTCTTCGTCGGCGACGTACGGAACATGAGGCTGCTGCGGACCCTGCGCGCCGCCGTCGAGAGCCGGGGGACGGCCGGGCACGACGAGAGCGACAAGACCGCGCTGCGCGCGGCGGTCGAGCGCTCCGTCCGCTGGGAGGGCGAACTGCTCCTCGATCCGGACTACTTCACGGCCCTGCCCGGCTACGAGGCGGACGTCCTCGTCAAACGGGCCGTCCACCAGAACGAGTTGAGCCGCTACCGGTACGACGTCGTGCTGCGCCCGTCCGCCGCGGCGACCGGGCTGCCCCCGACCGTTCAGGACACGCCGGAGTCGCCGGAGTCGCGGGAGATCCGCTGGTTCGCGCTCGGCGGACTCGGCGCGCTCAGCGACCTCCTCGGCGAACACCCCCGCCGGGTCCGGGTCACCGGTGTGCCCAACGGCCGCCTGGACGAGGACAGTTCGGCGCTGCGCGCCCTGGAGGACAGCAGCGGCCCCGCCCCCGCCGGGATCGACCCCGAGGCGTTCCACATCCTCGCCGCCCGGCACGGCTACCGCTGCGCCGTCACCTGGAACGGCCACGCCGACGACGGGAGCCTCGACGTCGTCCTCGCGGCGGGCGACACGCCGCTCGGCACGGTCTACCGGCCCGGCGGGAGCTTCCCGCACGCCAACCGGCCCGTGCCCTTCCGCGACATCACCACGCTGATGAAGACCCTGCGCGCGCACACCACCGACCGGCTGCCGGAGTACATGGTGCCGTCGGCGTTCGTCCCGCTCGACCGGCTGCCCGTCACCCCCAGCGGCAAGCTGGACGAAAAGGCCCTGCCCACCCCGGACTACGGCGCGCTCAGCTCGGGCCGCGCCCCCCGGGACGCCCGGGAGACACTGCTCTGCGGCCTGTACGCCGACGTGCTCGGCCTGCGCTCCGTCACCGTCGACGACGACTTCCTCGCCCTCGGCGGCGACAGCATCACCGCGATCCAACTCCTCATCAGGGCCCGCAAGGAGGGGATCCAGCTCACCACCCGCGACGTCTTCCGGCACCGCACGGTCGCCGCGCTCGCGACCGTCGCCGTCGACCGTGCGGGCACGGGCGCCGCCGACCGCGAGGAGCCGCTCGTCGCGGTCACCGCCGCCGGACTCGCCGAGATCCAGGGCGCGGAACCGCTGGCCGTACGGGACCTGCTGCCGCTCACCCCGCTCCAGGAGGGCTTCTACTTCCACTCCCTCGTCGGTGGCTCCGACCGCGACGCGTACGTGGTCCAGCAGGTCGTCGAGCTGGCAGGACCCCTCGACGGCGAAGCCCTGCGCACCGCCGCGCAGAACCTCCTCGACCGGCACGCCCCCCTGCGCGCCGCCTTCCGGCAGGGCCCGGACGGCACACCCGTGCAGATCATCGCCGGCGGCCTGACCCTGCCCTGGCGCGAGATCGACCTGACCGCGCAGGACGTGTCCGTACGGGACTCCCTCGCCGAGGCCGTCGCCTCCGACGAACGGGCCCGCCGCTTCGACCTGGCCAGGCCCCCGCTGCTGCGCTGCGCGCTCGTGCGCCTCGGCCCCGAGCGCGCCGCGCTGATCCTGACGTTCCATCACATCGTGGCGGACGGCTGGTCGTTGCCGGTGCTGCACCGCGAGCTGATGGCGTCGTACGGCTCCGGGCCCGGCACCGCGCCGCTGCCCGACGTCGCTCCGTACCGCACGTACCTCCGTCGGCTCGCCGGCCTGGACCGCGAGGCCGCCCGCGCCACCTGGCGTACCGCCCTCGCCGGTCTCGACGAGCCGACCCGGCTGGTCACCACCGCCGCCGACAGCGCCCCGATGCGACCGGAACAGGTCCGTGTCGAGCTGTCCGAGCGGACCACGGGACGGCTCGCCGCCCGCGCCCGCGAACACGGCGTCACCCTCGGCACGGTCGTCCAGGGCGCCTGGGGCCTGCTGCTCGGACGGCTCACCGGCCGCCAGGACGTGGTGTTCGGCACCACCGTCTCCGGCCGGGACGGCGCGGTCGACGGCATCGAGTCCATGGTCGGGCTGTTCATCAACACCCTGCCGACCCGGTTCACCTGGGACCCCGCCGACACCCTCGCGGCCCTCCTCGGCCGGCTCCAGGACGAGCAGGCCCAGCTCCTGGACCACCAGCACCTCGGACTCGCGGAGATCCAGCGCCTCACCGGCCTGGCGGGGGGCGGCGAACTCTTCGACACCCTCCTGGTGTTCGAGAACTACCCCGCCGACACCGACCTGCGCGACCCCTCGGGCACGGTCCGGATCACCGGCCATGAGTTCCACGACGCCGTCCACTACCCGCTCGCCCTCGTGGTGAAGCCGGGCCGGCGGCTCGACCTGCGCCTCAAGCACCACGCCGAGCGGCTGGACGGCGACACCGTCCGGGCGATCGCCGGCCGGCTCGCGCTGATCCTGGAGGCGCTGGCCGACGACCCGGCGCAGCCCGCCGCACGGATCGAACTGCTCTCCCCGGCGGAGCGGTCGGGGGCCCAACTGGCGGGCGCCGAGCGCGAGATACCGGCGACCACCCTCTCCGCCGCCTTCGAGGACCGGGCCGCCAGGACGCCGGACGCCACAGCCGTGGTCTTCGGCGACGAGCACCTGACCTACGCCGAGCTGGACGCCCGCGCCGCGCGGCTGGCCCGGCGCCTGCGGGCCCGGGGGGCCGGACCCGACCAGGTGGTCGGGGTCGCCGTCCCCCGCTCCACCGAGCTGATGGTCGCCCTCCTCGGCGTCCTCAAGTCCGGCGCCGCCTACCTCCCGCTCGACCTGGACTACCCGGCCGACCGGGTGGCCCACATGCTCACCGACTCGGGGGCGGCCACGGTGGTCACCACCGCCGCGTCGGCCGACCGGCTGCCCGGCGCGGAGGGCGTGACCGCCCTGGTGCTCGACGCGCCGGACGACGACGTGCCCGCCGCGACCGCCACCCCGGCGGACCGGGCGACCCCGCTCGCCGCCGGACCCGACGACCCCGCCTACCTCATCTACACCTCCGGATCCACCGGCCGGCCCAAGGGCGTGGTCGTCACCCACCGCGCCATCGTCAACCGACTCGCCTGGATGCAGGGCGAGTTCGGCCTCCGCGCCGACGACCGCGTCCTCCAGAAGACACCGTCCAGCTTCGACGTGTCCGTGTGGGAGTTCTTCTGGCCGCTCACCGAGGGCGCAGCCGTCGTCCTCGCCAAGCCCGACGGCCACCGCGACCCGGCCTACCTCGCGGCCCTGGTCCGCGACGAGCACGTCACCACGATGCACTTCGTGCCGTCGATGCTCGACGCGTTCCTCGCGGCCGACGAGGTCACCGGCGATTCCGCGTGGGCCCGTGGTCTCCGCCGCGTCCTCAGCAGCGGCGAGGCCCTGACCGTCTCCGCCGCGAGCCGCTGGCACGCGCTCACCGGCGTGCCTCTCCGCAACCTGTACGGCCCCACCGAGGCAGCCGTCGACGTCACCCACCACGCGTACGCGGACGACGGCGAGGGCGGCACCACCACCGTGCCCATCGGCCGCCCCGTCTGGAACACCGGACTGCGCGTCCTCGACACCTGCCTGCGCCCCGTCCCGGCCGGCGTCCCCGGCGAGCTGTACCTCACCGGCGTCCAGTTGGCCCGCGGCTACCACGGCCGCGCCGCGCTCACCGCCGAACGCTTCACGGCCGACCCGTACGGCCCGCCCGGCACCCGCATGTACCGCACCGGCGACCTGGTCCTGCGCCGCGCCGACGGCACGGTCGAATACCTCGGCCGCACCGACCGGCAGGTCAAACTGCGCGGCAACCGCGTCGAACTCGGCGAGATCGAGGCCGCCCTCCTCGGCGCCCCCGGCGTTTCCCGGACCGCCGTCACCGTCCGCGAGAACACCCTCGTGGCGTACGTGGTCCCCGCGACCGGCCACGCCCCGGACGCCCCCGCGCTCCAGGCCTTCCTCACCGCCGCGCTGCCCGCCCCGATGGTGCCCACCGCCTACGTCGTCCTCGACGCCCTGCCCCTCACCCCCAGCGGCAAGCTGGACCGGGGCGCCCTGCCCGCCCCGACCACCGTCCGCGCCGCGGCCCGCGCCCCGAAGGACGCCCGGGAGCAGGCGCTCACCGACATCTTCGCGGCCGTCCTCAAGCTGGCGGACGTCTCGGTGGACGACGACTTCTTCCTCCTCGGCGGCGACAGCATCAGCTCCATCGGGGTCTCCAGCCGCGCCCGCCGCGCGGGCCTCGGCCTGAGCCCCCGCGACATCTTCGAGCACCGCACCCCGGCCGCCCTCGCGGTGGCCGCCGCGACCCTCGGCACCGAGGCGACAACCGGCGAGCGGGCCGAGCGGGACCGTACCGACTCCTTCTCGCTCACCCCCGAGGAGACGGCCCGCGTCGAGCGGATCGCCCCCGGCGCCGTCGAGGACATCTGGCCCCTCGCGCCGCTCCAGGAAGGCCTGTTCTTCCACTCCACGTACGACAACGGCGGCCTGGACGTCTACACCGTCCACGAGTCGTTCGACCTCGCCGCCCGCGTCGACACCGGCCGTCTGCGCGCCGCCACGAAGGTGCTGCTGGCCCGCAACCCCAGCCTGCGGGCCGGGTTCACCAGTGAAGGGCTGCGCCGGCCCGTCCAGTTCATCGTCAAGGACCCGGCGATCCCCCTCGAAGAGGTCGACCTCACCGGCCTCCCCGCCGCCGAACAGGACGTACGGCTGCGCGCGTTGATGGACGAGGAGCGCACCCGCCGCTTCGACCTCACCCGCCCGCTGCTCTTCCGGCTGCTGCTGATCCGCCTCGGCGAGGAGCGCGGCGACCGGCTGGTCGTCGGCCGCCACCTCATCCTCTGGGACGGCTGGTCCGCCTGGCTGTTCCTGGACGAGCTGTTCGCCCTGTACGAGAACGGCGGCGACGCCCGGAACCTGCCACGCCCCGGCTCCTACCGCGACTACCTCACCTGGCTGGACCAGCAGGACGAGGACGACGCCACCGGCGCCTGGCGCACCGCGCTCGACGGACTGGACGAGCCCACCCTGCTCGTCCCCGCCGCGGCCGACCGGGGGCTCGAACCCGTCATCCCGCGCAGCCTCGACACCGACCTGACCACGGAGGCCAGTGACCGGCTGCGCGACACCGCGCGCCACCACGGCCTCACCCTCAACACCGTCCTCAACGCCGCCTGGGGCCTCGCCCTCGCCGGTGCCACCGGCCGCACCGACGTCGTGTTCGGCACGACGGTGGCGGGCCGCCCGAGCGAGGTGCCGGACGTGGAGAACGTCATCGGCATGTTCCTCAACACCGTGCCCGCCCGCATCGCCTTCGACCCGGCCGAACAGGTCCTCGACCTGCTCCGCCGCATCCAGGGCGAACGTCTCGCCCTCATGCCGCACGAATACTTGGGCCTCGGCGTCCTCCAGGCCGAGACCGGCCACCGCAGGCTCTTCGACACCCTGTTCGTGCTGCGCAACGCCGACACCGAGGAGCGTCTCGCCGAGCTGCGCGACCTGCACGGCGCCACCGCCGTCGCCAACGTCGACGCCACGCACTACCCGGTCAACCTCGTCGTCACGCCGGGACAACGGGTGCGGATCACCCTCTCCTACCGCCCCGACCTCATCGAACACCCCTACGCCGAGACCCTGTTGGCCCGGTTCACCCTGCTCCTGGAGGGCCTGACCACCGACCCCTCGGCGCCCGTCGGCCGTCTCGACGCGCTGCTGCCCGCCGAACGGGCCGCGCTGGTACGGGAGAACGCCGCGAGCCGCGAGCCCGTCCCCGACGAGACCGTCGCCGACCTGCTCGCCGCCCAGGCCGCCCGTACCCCCGACGCGACCGCGCTGGTCTTCGGCAGCCGCACGCTCACCTACGCCGAACTCGACGCGCGCTGCGACCGCTTGGCCGGGCTGCTGATCGCCCGGGGCGCCGCCCCGGAGCGGGTGGTGGCGCTCGGACTGCCGCGCTCCCTCGACATGGTCGTCGCGCTCTTCGCCGTCCTGCGCACCGGCGCCGCCTACCTCCCCCTGGAACTCGATTACCCCGCCGACCGCCTCGCGCTGATGCTCGAGGACGCCCGGCCGCTCCTCCTGCTCTCCACCTCCGCCGTGTCCGAGACCCTGGAGGGCGACGTCCCGCGCGTCCTGCTGGACGACCCGGAGGTCGTCGCCGAACTGGCCGCGCAGCCCGGGGGGCCGGTGCACGTCGACTTCGCCCTGGACCACCCGGCGTACGTCATCTACACCTCGGGATCCACCGGCCGCCCCAAGGGCGTGGTCACGCCCTACCGGGGCCTGACCAACATGCGGCTCAACCACCAGAAGGAGATCTTCGGACCCGCCATCGCCTCGGCCGGCGGCCGGCGGCTGCGGATCGCCCACACCGTGTCCTTCGCCTTCGACATGTCCTGGGAGGAACTGCTCTGGCTGGTCGAGGGCCACGAAGTGCACATCTGTGACGAGGAGTTGCGCCGCGACGCCGAGGCGCTCGTCGCGTACTGCGAGGAACAGCGGATCGACGTCGTCAACGTCACCCCGACCTACGCCCATCTCCTCATCGAGGAAGGCCTGTTGGAGGGCCACCGGCCCCCACTGGTCCTGCTCGGCGGCGAGGCCGTCACCGAGACCGTCTGGAACCGGCTGCGCGACACCGAGGGCACGTACGGCTACAACCTGTACGGCCCCACCGAATACACCATCAACACCCTCGGCGGCGGTACGGACGACAGCGCCACCCCGACCGTCGGCCGCCCGATCCGCGCCACCCGCGCCCACCTCCTGGACGCCTGGCTGCGGCCCGTCCAGGACGGTGTCCCCGGCGAGCTGTACATCGCCGGGGTCGGCCTCGCCCGCGGCTACCTCGACCGGCCGGGCCTGACCGCCGAACGCTTCGTCGCCGACCCGTTCGGCGAACCGGGCGAACGGATGTACCGCACCGGCGACCTCGTACGCCGCCGCCCCGACGGCAACCTGGACTTCCTCGGCCGCACCGACGACCAGGTCAAGGTACGCGGCTACCGCGTCGAACTCGGCGAGATCGAGGCCGCGCTCGACCGGCACCCCCAGGTCGCCCAGGCCGCCGTCATCGCCCGCGACGACCCGTCCGCGCCCGGCACCCAGCGCCTCATCGGCTACGTCGTCCCCGCCGAACTCACCGGCGCCGCCAAGGAAGAGGCGGAACGCGAGCAGATCGGCGAGTGGCAGGAGATCTACTCCGCCGAGTACACCGAGATCGACACCGCCGTCTTCACCGAGGACTTCGCCGGCTGGGACAGCTCGTACGACGGCGCCCCCATCCCGCTGGAGGACATGCGCGAGTGGCGGGCCGCCACGGTCGAACGCATCCGCTCGCTGCGCCCCCGCCGGATCCTGGAGATCGGCGTCGGCTCCGGGCTGCTCCTCTCGCAGCTCGCGCCGGACGCGGAGGCCTACTGGGCCACCGACTTCGCCGCGCCCGTCATCCGCAAGATCGGCGAGGACCTGCGGCAGGACCCCGAACTGGCCGCCAAGGTCGAACTGCGCGCCCAGGCCGCCCATGTCACCGACGGGCTGCCCACCGGCTTCTTCGACACCGTCGTCATCAACTCCGTCATCCAGTACTTCCCGAGCATCGACCACCTCACCGAGGTCATCACCGGCGCGATGGACCTCCTCGTCCCCGGCGGCGCCCTGTTCGTCGGTGACGTACGCAACCTGCGCCTCGCCCGCGCCTTCCAGGCCGCCATCCAGCTCACCCGCGCCGAGGAGGGCACGGACGCCGCGACCGTACGGCGGGCCGTGGACCGGGGCATCGCGCTGGAGAAGGAACTCCTCGTCGACCCCGACTACTTCAGCACCCTCGGCTTCGGCGTCGACCTGCGCACCAAGGCGGGACGCCACCAGAACGAACTGACCCGCCACCGCTACGACGCCGTCCTCTACCGGGAATCGCCGGACTCGGACGGGGAGTTGCTCGACGCGGACCGGGAGGCACCCGGCGCGGACGACGTACTCCGGCTCACCGAGGCGCCCGTGACGAACTGGACCGACGACGCCACCCTCGTACGGCACCTGCGCGACCGCCGTCCGGCGCACCTGCGCGTCACCGGCGTCCCCGACGCCCGCACCGCGGGCGAACTGGCGGCCCTGCGCGCCCTGGACACCGGCCGCCCGCACGCCGTACCGGACGGGGGAGTGGAACCCGAAGCGCTGCGCGACCTGGCCGCCGGCCTCGGGTACCGCACCCTCACCACCTGGTCCGCAGAACCCGGCCACTACGAAGCGGTGTTCGTACGGGACGACGGTACGGCCCCGCGCCTGACCGCCGGGCTCCACCGCCCCCAGGGCGGTACCCCGCCCTACGCCAACACCCCGACCACCACCCGCGGTTCCGGCGGTCTCGTACGGCAGTTGCGCGACGACCTCAAGGAGCGCCTGCCCGACTACATGGTGCCCGCCGCCTTCGCCGTCCTGCCACGCCTCCCGATGACCGGCAACGGCAAGCTCGACGTCCGGGCCCTGCCCGAGCCCGAGCCCGCCGTCGCCCGGGGTGAGGGCCGCGGCCCGCGCACCCCCCGCGAAGAGATCCTGTGCCGGCTCTTCGCCGACGTGCTCGGCCTGCCCGCCGTGGGCGCCGAGGACAACTTCTTCGACCTCGGCGGACATTCGCTGCTCGCCACCCGGCTCATCAGCCGCGCCCGCACCGAACTGGGCGCCGAACTCGCCATCCGCGACCTCTTCGAGGCGCCCACCCCGGAACTCCTCGCCGGCCGCACCGACGGCGGACAGCCCGCCCGCCCCGTCCTGGAACCCGCCGCGCGCCGCCCCGAACGCGTCCCGCTGTCCGCCGCCCAACGGCGGCTCTGGCTGGTCGAGAAAATCACCGGTGACGGTGTCGCCTACAACTTCCCGCTGGTCTTCCGGCTGCGCGGGACCCTCGACCTGGACGCGCTGCGGCTGGCGCTCCACGATGTGACCGGGCGTCATGAGGCGCTCCGTACCCGTTTCGAGGAGTACGAGGGCGAGCCGTACCAGCGGATCGTGCCCGCCGACGAGGCCCGTCCCGCGCTGATCGTCTCCGACTGCGCCGAGGCCGACCTGGCCGCGCGGGTCGAGGAGGCGCAGCGCCGCCCCTTCGACCTCAGCACCGAACTGCCCCTGCGGGCCGAGGTGTTGCGCCTCGGCCCCGCCGACCAGGTGGTGGCCGTCGTCCTCCACCACATCACCACGGACGAGTGGTCCGACCGGCCGTTCCTCGCCGACCTCAACACCGCCTACGCGGCACGGACCGAGGGGCACGCGCCGGCGTGGGCGCCCCTTCCGGTGCAGTACGCCGACTACACCCTCTGGCAGGACCGCCTGCTGGCCGAGGTGGGGGAGCGGCAGCTCGCCTACTGGACCGAGACCCTGCGCGACCTGCCCGACGATCTCGTCCTGCCGCTGGACCGCACCCGCCCCGCACAGGCCACCGGCCACGCCGGAGTCGTACGGGTCGAGTTGCCGGCGGACACCGGCAGCGCCCTGCGGGAGCTGGCCGGCGCCCAGGGCGTCAGCATGTTCATGCTGTTCCAGGCCGCCACCGCCACCCTGCTGCACCGCCTCGGCGCCGGTGACGACATCCCGCTCGGCGCGCCCATCGCGGGCCGGACGGACGCGGCCGTGGACGACCTCGTCGGCTTCTTCGTCAACACCCTCGTGCTCCGCACGGACCTGACCGGCGATCCCACCTTCGCCGAACTGCTCACCCGGGTACGGGAGTCCGCGCTCGCCGCCTTCGAGCACCAGGATCTCCCCTTCGACCGGGTGGTCGAGGCGGTCAACCCGGCGCGGGTGGCGGACCGCAACCCGCTCTTCCAGGTCATGCTCGGCTACCACTACCGCCCCGACGGTGATCCGGACCTGCTGGGCCTGGAGACCGAGTGGTACGACATGGACACCGGCATGGCCAAGTTCGACCTCGACTTCACGTTCGTGGACCACGGCGGTGACCGGTCCCTCGTGCTGCTCCTGGAGTACGCCGCCGACCTGGTCGACCCCGGCACGGCGGCCGGTCTCGCCGAACGCCTGGTGGGCCTGCTGGCGCAGGTCGCCGAGGCGCCGGAGCGGGCCGTCGGAGCCCTGCGGGTCCTCACCGACGACGAGGCCACGGCTGCCCTGACCACCTGGAACGACACGGACCGGGCGATCGAGACCCGCGGCGTCCCCGAGCTGTTCGACGCGGCGGTACGGGACCGGCCCGACGCCACCGCCCTCGTCACCGGGAGCGGGTCGCTGACCTTCGCCGAGCTGTCCGCGAAGGCCGCGTCCGTGACCCGCGCCCTGCTGCGGCGCGGCGCGGCGCCCGAGACGGTTGTCGGCCTCGCCCTGCCCAGGGCCGAGATGGTCCCGGCGATCCTCGGCGTCCTCGCCTCGGGCGCCGCCTACCTGCCGCTCGACCCCGAATACCCGGCCGACCGGCTGGAGTTCATGCTCACGGACGCGGCGCCGCTGTGCGTACTCACCACCGAGGACCTGGCGGCGAAGCTGCCGGAGACCGGCCCCGCCCACGTTCTGCTGGACACCCTCCTCGCCGAGGAGGCGGAGGAGTCGGACGCCGGGCCTCTCACGACGCCCGCCCCCTACCCGGCCAGCGCCGCCTACCTCATCTTCACCTCCGGCTCCACCGGCCGCCCCAAGGGCGTCATCGGCACCCACCGCGGCCTCAGCAACCTCTTCGCCTCCCACCACGAGGACCTGATCCTGCCCGCCGAGCGCGCCGCCGGTCGTACCGTCCTGCGCGCCCTGCACGCGGCCTCGTTCAGCTTCGACGGCTCCTGGGAACCGCTGCTCTGGCTCCTCGCCGGGCATGAGCTGCACGTCGTGGACGAGACCACGATGACCGACCCGGCCGCCCTCCTCGCCCAACTCGCCGACCGGCACATCGACTTCCTGGACGTCACCCCGACCTACCTGAAGGAGCTGACCCACCACGGCTTCCTGGCGCCGGGCAGCCACGTGCCCGCCGTCCTCGCCGTCGGCGGCGAGGCCACCCCCGCTCCTCTGTGGGACCGGCTCCGCGCCCTGCCGGGCACGGTCGTCCACGACCTGTACGGACCCACCGAGTCCGCCGTCGACGCGTACGGCTGGCACAGCGGGGACAGCGGGGAGACCGGCGAAGACGGCGACAGCCGCACATGGGCCGCCCCGCTCGCCAACATCCGCGCCCACGTCCTCGACGCCGTGCTCCGGCCGGTCCCGGTCGGCGTGGCGGGAGAGCTGTACCTCGCCGGAGAGGGACTCGCCCGTGGCTACCTGCACCGGCCCGCCCTCACCGCCGAGCGCTTCACCGCCGACCCGTTCGGCGCCCCCGGCAGCCGCATGTACCGCACCGGCGACCGGGCCAGGCGCCACGCCGACGGCACCCTGGAATTCCTGGGCCGGGCGGACGACCAGGTGAAACTACGCGGATTCCGGATCGAGTTGGGCGAGATCGAGGCCCTGGTCGCCGGACACCCCGACGTGGCCTCCGCCGCCGTGATCGTCCGCGAGGACACCCCCGGCGTACAACGGCTGGTCGCCTACCTCGTCCCGGCGGACGCGGCACACGTCCCCGGCTCGGCGGACCTGCGCGCCCACGTCGCCTCCGCGCTCCCCGCCCACATGGTGCCCGCCGCCTTCGTCCCGCTGACGGCGCTGCCCAGGAGTGTCAGCGGCAAGCTGGACCGCGCCGCCCTGCCCGCCCCCGACGTCACCGCCGCGCCCGAGGGCCGGCGCCCCCGCACCCCGCGCGAGGAGATCCTCTGCGAGCAGTTCGCCGATGTCCTCGGCATCGAACGGGTCGGCATCGACGACAACTTCTTCGCGCTCGGCGGCCACTCCCTGCTCGCGATGCGGCTCGTCGCCAGGATCCGCTCCGCCCTCGGTGCGCAGATCTCGCTGCGTACGGTGTTCGACGCGCCCACCGTCGCCGAACTGGCCCAGCGGTCGGCCGCGACCGACGGGCAGAGCGATGCCCCCCGGCCCCCGCTCGTCCGCAGGACCCGTCCCGACCGGCTGCCCCTCTCGTCGGCGCAGCAACGGCTCTGGGTGCTCCACCAGGTGGAGGGGCCCAGCTCCACGTACAACATCCCGTCCGTCTGGCGGCTGACCGGCGCCCTGGACACCACGGCCCTGCGCGCCGCCGTCGCCGACCTGGCGGAGCGGCACGAGACACTGCGTACGGTCTTCCCCGACGAGGGCGGCACCGCCTACCAGCGGATCCTCGCCCCCGGTTCGTACGACCTCGCCGTGGACGTCGTCCCCACCGACGAGGAGAGCCTCGCGGGCCTGCTCGCCGCAGCCGCGTCCCACGGCTTCGCCCTGGACCGTGAACCCCCGCTGCGCGTCACGGTGTTCGAGCTGGGCGGGAACGAGCACGTCCTCCTCGTCCTCGTCCACCACATCGCCGGTGACGAATGGTCCGAGCTGCCCCTGACCCGCGACCTCTCCACCGCCTACGCGGCCCGGACCGCCGGGCTCGCCCCGCAGTGGGCGCCCCTGCCGGTGCAGTACGCCGACTACACCCTGTGGCAGCGGGACGTCCTCGGCGACGAGCGGGACCCCGGCAGCCTGGCCGCCCGCCAACTCGCCCACTGGAAGCGGGCCCTGGAGGGACTGCCCGAAGAACTCGCCCTGCCCACCGACCGGCCGCGCCCGCAGGAGGCCGGCTACCGGGGCGGGTCCGTCGACCTCACCCTCGACCCCGAACTCGCCGGATCCCTGCGGGAACTGGCGCGCGACGGCGAGGTCAGTATGTTCATGCTGATCCAGGCCGCCGTGGCGGCCCTGCTCACCCGGCTCGGCGCCGGCACCGACATCCCCCTCGGCAGCCCCATCGCCGGGCGCACGGACGAGGCGCTGGAGGACATGGTCGGCTTCTTCCTCAACACCCTGGTCCTGCGCACCGACACCTCCGGCGACCCCGGCTTCCGCGAACTGCTGGCCCGCGTCCGGGACACCGACCTCGCCGCGTACGACCACCAGGACGTCCCCTTCGAGCGACTGGTGGAAGTCCTCAACCCACCACGCTCGCTGGCCAGGCACCCCCTGTTCCAGGTCATGGTCGTCTACCTGGCCGCCGGCTCCGGCGCCCCCGCGCTGCCCGGGCTCACCGCCCGCGAGGAGGAGACCGGCCTGGACACCGCCAAGTTCGACCTCTCCTTCGACTTCGTGGAGGAGGCCGACGGGGGCGGGGTGCACGGCGTCCTCGAATACAGCACCGACCTGTACGACCGGTCGACGGCCGAGGCCCTCGCCGACCGCCTGCACCGGCTGCTGCGCGCCGTCGCCGCCGACCCCGACCAGCCCTTCGGTGACATCGACATCCTCGGCGACAGCGAACGCCACCGGATCCTGCACGAGTGGAACGCCCGCGCCCTGCCGGCCCCGCCGACCACCGTGCCCGCCCTGTTCGAGCGGCAGGTACGGCTGTCTCCCGGGGCGCCCGCCGTCGCGTCCGACGGCGTCGAACTGACCTACGCCGAACTCAACACGTACGTCAACCAGTTGGCACGCCTGCTGGTCGAACGGGGCGCCGGACCCGAGCGGCTCGTCGCACTCGCCCTGCCCCGCACCGCCCACACCCTCGCGGCGATCCTGGCCGTGCAGAAGGCCGGCGCCGCGTACCTGCCCGTCGACACCGACGCGCCCGCCGCCCGCACGGCCGACCTGTTCGCCGACGCCCGGCCCGTCCTGACCCTGACCACCCGCGCACTCGCCTCGCTGCTCCCGGAGTCGGAGGTGCCGGTCCTGGTGCTCGACGACCCCGGGACGGTCACCCGCCTCGCGGAGGCCGACGTACGGGACCTCACCGACGCGGACCGTACGGCCCCGCTGGCCCCCGGCCACCCGGCGTACCTGATCTACACCTCCGGCTCCACCGGCCGCCCCAAGGGCGT
>NZ_WWJY01001160.1 GCF_009865405.1 Streptomyces sp. SID3212
CGTGGCCGCGGACAGCGCGGCGGTGGCCGCCAGGGACAGGGCCGCGGTCGCCGCCAGGAGACGGGGCCGGCGCCGGAGCATGCTGCGGTACGGGGATGTCATGTCGCGGGTTCTCCTCAGGTGGGGGGTGTGCGCCGGACGTAACCGGACGTGATTCGACGGTCGGTCAGGGAGTCCATTGGCTGTGGCTGACCACGAGCGCATCTCGCACGGCGACTGCGGGGCACCGGACCTCCGGGGTCGGGGGGTTGTGGGGAAGTTAGCCGCGCGGTCATGACCTCGACAAGGTGTTGGTTAGTAAAGTTTCCTGTCGTTTACCTGGCGGGTACGGGACGACCGGCCCGGAGCGCGCGAAAGCCTTCGGGCGGGCGAGGCGCGGGCGGCGCGTCGCGGCAGCACATCGGCATGACATGGAGACGCCGAGGCCGACGGGGGTCGGCCTCGGCGTGTGGGCGGCGGGTGTCGGCGCGTCAGCGAGGATCAGTGGCGGTCAGCGGCGGTGCCTGCGGGGCGGGCGTCCGGCGGCGGCCGTGCGGC
>NZ_WWJY01001161.1 GCF_009865405.1 Streptomyces sp. SID3212
ACGGCGACGGATCCCCGCGCGGACCCCGGCACGCGCCCGCGCACGCCCCTCAGCCCGGACCGCGGCCCG
The DNA here is from genome assembly GCF_009865405.1 of Streptomyces sp. SID3212. GTDB lineage: Bacteria > Actinomycetota > Actinomycetes > Streptomycetales > Streptomycetaceae > Streptomyces. The sequence continues at coordinate 70 of NZ_WWJY01001161.1, forward strand.
GCTCCGGCCGGACCCCCGGGCAGGATTCGCGGTACGGCACCGGGGACGCGTACGGCACCGGGCAGGACCGGAGCGGGCCCGAGGAGCCGCACGGCCGGACGGTCCACTCGTACGGAAGCCGCCCCCGCGACCCACGGGTGCCGGACCCCCGGAGCGCCGTCGACACCCACTACGGCTTCTCGACCTCCGAACGGAGGCCTGACGGCCGGACCTCCGAGGGCCGGACCTCCGACGGCCGGGGCCCGGATGCCGACACCGGCCCCGGAGGCGCGCACAGCAGGGCGGCCGACAGCGAGCAGCCGTACGCCCCCGCCGACGACGACCACGGAGACGGCCCCCAGTCCCACAGCAGGACCACCGGCAGCCGCCGGCAGGGCACGCCGACCCGTGGCACCCAACTGCCCGACGCCGCCGCCCGGCGGCGCGGCGGCATAGGAGCGTGG
>NZ_WWJY01001162.1 GCF_009865405.1 Streptomyces sp. SID3212
GCCTCGGGCTCCCGCTCGGGCTGCTTGGCGGGCTCCGGCTTCCTGGTGGCCCTGACGGGCTGCGGCTCCGGCTCCGGCGTGGAGACGGGCTGGGAGGCGGCGGGGGTGGTCTCCGGCGCGGCGGCCCTGCGGCGCGTACGGCCCCGGGTGGCGGCCTTGCCGGCTGCCTCGACCTGGGCCTCGTCGGCGCTGATCTGGGCGACGGCGTCCTCGGGCAGGCTCTCGCCGGCCACGGGCTCGTTCTCGTCGGGGACTGCTGCGGAGGTCGCTTCGGCTGCCGCCTCGGGCGCCGGGGCACCGGCGGGCGCGGTGGCCCTGCGGGTGGCGCGGCGGCGCGGGCGGGCGGCGGGCGCCGCGTCCTCGGCGGGAGTCCCGGCCGCGCTGTCCGCCGGGCTCACGGCTGCTTCGGGTACGTCGGCCACAGCGGCCTCGTCCTG
>NZ_WWJY01000013.1 GCF_009865405.1 Streptomyces sp. SID3212
CGGCGGGGGACGGCGGCTCGGCGGGCGCCCCAAGGCGCTGCTCGCCCACCGGGGAGCCCTGCTGGTCGAGCACGCGGCGGGGGTGCTGCACGCGGGGGGCTGCGACCCGGTGCACGTGGTGCTCGGAGCGGCCTCGGAGGAGGTACGGCGCCGGGCCGAGCTGCCGGGGTGTGTCCTGGTCGACAACCGGGGGTGGGCCGACGGCATGGGGTCCTCGCTGGGCGCGGGGCTCACCTCACTGGCCGCCACGGACGCCAGGGCGGTGGTGGTGCTGCTCGTGGACCAGCCGGGGATCGGCGCGGAGGCGGTGGCCCGGGTCGTGGCCGCCTGCCGGTCCGCCGATTCGCTCGTGTCGGCCGCGTACGGCGGGAAGCGCGGGCATCCCGTGCTGTTCGGCGCGCACCGCTGGGTGGAGATCGCGGCGGATGCCCGGGGCGATCGCGGGGCACGCGGATATCTGACGGCCCATGAGGGCGACATCACGCTGGTGGAGTGCGGGGATGTCGCGCGGGCGCACGACATCGACACGGAGGAGGATCTGCGGCACCTGGAGCCTCCCGCGTAGAGCGAGGGCGAAAGCTCGTGGCACTGCGCGCCACGATGCCTCGACGCGGAGAGTCTCGACATCAACAAACCATTGAAGTTCCACCATGAGGAAACTACTATCCACAGGTCAGGTGTGCCCGCCGTCCAGGTGGACGCCTGCGACCGCATCCCGGCGCCACGGCACTCAGTGCCGTCCGAGGCGAGCAACCGGCCGCCGGGCACCGCCCGGCAGCTCGCCGAAGGAGTCGACAGCGCATGTCCGCACCCGCCCCCTCCCCCCTGGCCGTCGTGGACGCCGAGCCCCTGCCCCGCCAGGACGAGGTCCTGACCGAGGCGGCCCTCACGTTCGTGGCCGAGCTGCACCGGCGGTTCACCCCCCGCCGCGACGAACTGCTGGCACACCGTGCCGAGCGGCGCGCCGAGATCGCCCGTACCTCCAGCCTGGACTTCCTGCCGGAGACCGCCGCCGTCCGCGCGGACGACACCTGGCGGGTCGCGCCGTCGCCGGCCGCGCTGGACGACCGCCGGGTGGAGATCACCGGACCCACCGACCGCAAGATGACGATCAACGCGCTGAACTCCGGGGCGAGGATCTGGCTCGCGGACTTCGAGGACGCGTCGGCGCCCACCTGGGAGAACGTCGTCCTGGGCCAGGTCAACCTGATGGACGCCTACGAACGCCGCATCGACTTCACGGATCCGTCCACGGGCAAGTCGTACGCGCTCAAGGCCGCCGACGAGCTCGCCACCGTGGTGATGCGCCCGCGCGGCTGGCATCTGGCGGAGCGTCACCTCCAGCTGGACGGCGAGCCGGTGCCGGGGGCGCTGGTCGACTTCGGGCTGTACTTCTTCCACAACGCCCAGCGGCTGATCGACCTCGGCAAGGGCCCGTACTTCTACCTCCCGAAGACGGAGTCGTATCTGGAGGCGCGCCTGTGGAACGACGTCTTCGTCTTCGCGCAGGACTACTTCGGCATCGCGCAGGGCACGGTCCGGGCCACCGTGCTGATCGAGACGATCACGGCGGCGTACGAAATGGAGGAGATCCTCTACGAGTTGCGCGACCACGCGTCCGGGCTCAACGCGGGCCGGTGGGATTATCTGTTCTCGATCGTGAAGAACTTCCGTGACGGCGGGCCCAAGTTCGTCCTTCCGGACCGCAACGCGGTCACGATGACGGCCCCGTTCATGCGGGCGTACACCGAACTCCTCGTCCGTACCTGCCACAAGCGCGGCGCGCACGCGCTGGGCGGCATGGCCGCGTTCATCCCGTCCCGCCGCGACCCCGAGGTCAACAAGGTCGCCTTCGAGAAGGTCAAGGCCGACAAGGACCGTGAGGCGCGCGACGGCTTCGACGGTTCGTGGGTGGCCCACCCCGACCTCGTCCCGATCGCCATGGCGTCCTTCGACGCGGTCCTCGGCGACCGGCCGAACCAGAAGGACCGGCTCCGCGAGGACGTGCACGTGGCGGCGGGCGACCTGATCGCCGTCGACTCCCTGGACGCCCGGCCCACGTACGACGGCATGCGCAACGCGGTGCAGGTCGGCATCCGCTACATCGAGGCGTGGCTGCGGGGCAGCGGCGCGGTGGCGATCTTCAACCTGATGGAGGACGCGGCCACCGCCGAGATCTCCCGCTCCCAGATCTGGCAGTGGATCAACGCCGGGGTGGAGTTCGAGCACGAAGGACGGACGGTACGGGCCACTCCGGAGCTGGCCCGTGAGCTGGCCGCCGACGAACTCGCCGCGATCCGCGCGGAGAGCGGCGAGGAGGCGTTCGCGGCCGGGAAGTGGCAGCAGGCCCATGACCTGCTGCTGACGGTGGCGCTGGACGAGGACTACGCGGACTTCCTCACGCTCCCGGCGTACGAGCAGCTGCGCGGCTGAGCGTTCAGGCCCCTCTTGACGGTCCCGCCCCGCCTGGCAATTCCGTCCCCTGAGCATTTCCGCCCCCGCCCGCGATGAGTTTCGCGGGCGGGGGCGGTCTGCACTGGCATGGACACAGATACGAATACGGAAACGGATACAGACACACGTGCGACAGCAGGGCCCGGCCCCGTTCCCGGGTCCGGCATGATCGATCTCGGTCCGGTGTGCCGCGCGACGGCCCGGGTGGCCGTCGGGGTCCCGGACGAGCGGCTGGACGGTCCGACCCCCTGTCCTGCCTACACCGTCCGGGACATCCTCGCGCATCTGGCCGGGCTGACGATCGCCTTCCGGGACGCGGCGGGCAAGAAGCGGGGCCCGACCACGGACACGGCACCGGAGCCGGGAAACCTTCCCGTCCTGGAGGAGGGCTGGCGCGAGGCACTCCCCCGGCAGTTGGACGAGCTGGCCGCCGTGTGGCGGGATCCCGCCGCCTGGCAGGGCGGGACCCGGGTCGGCGGAGTCGACCTGCCCGGCGAGGTGGCCGGGGTGGTCGCCCTCAACGAGGTGCTGGTGCACGGCTGGGACGTGGCGCGCGCCACGGGCCAGGTGTACGAGGCCGACGAGGCGGGCCTCCGGGCCTCGTACGGGATGCTCAGCGCGCCCCTCCCGGCGGAGGGGATCTTCGGACCGCCGCTCGCGGTGGACGGGGACGCGCCGCTGCTGGACCAGGTGATCGGGCTGAGCGGCCGGCGGCCGGACTGGCTGCCGGGGGTGTGACGCCCGCCGTTCGTGCTCGGACGTCGTGTCGCTGAACTGCCGCGCAGGGGACGGCGGTTCGGCGACACGTCCAGGGGCGCGTCC
>NZ_WWJY01000115.1 GCF_009865405.1 Streptomyces sp. SID3212
CACCGTGTGCCGGGCCCATCGGCTGTCCCGCACCGTGTGTCGGGCCCATCGGCTGTCCCTACGACCTCGTTACTTGGAGAGGGGCGGCCGGGGGCCGTTGTCCTCCGGCGGGCGCGGCGGCTCGTCGTGCCGGATGACCTCGCCCTGGACGACCTTGCCGTCCGGCTGCCGCATCCGGGCCTGCTGGAAGGCGTCGCCCAGGCTGCCGGGGGCCGCCACGGCGCTCATCCGGCGCTCCAGCGACCGCTCCGCGTACCGGCCCAGGGCCTTCCGTACGAACGGGACGAGGAGGAGCAGGCCGAGCACATCGGTGATCAGCCCCGGGATCATGATCAGCAGGCCGCCCAGCATCAGGAAGCCGTTGCCGGTGGACCCGTGCCCCTCCGGCGGCGCCACGGCCTCCGGACCGGCGGCCTGCTGCGCCTGCTGCTGGCGCTGGAGGGTCGCGGTCAGGTTGGCGAAGGCCCGCCGGCCGGCGCTCTTGATGACCACCGCGCCGATCACGGCCCCGCCGACGAGCAGCGCGAGGATCGTCAGGCCGCCGGAGACCCCGGCGACGAAGATCAGCAGCCAGATCTCCAGCACCACCCACAGAGCGAGACCCAGCGGGATCAGCGTGCGGGCACGGGAGCGCGGGGGCGGGGTCCGGGGAGGGCCAGGATGTCCGGTCGTCATGGTTCCAGTGTGCCTGGGCGGGGGTCGGTACGGCGTATGGGAGCAATCAAAAGCGCCGGGCGGAAGGCCCGTGGCGCGGCGTGGCGCGGCCCTCAGGAGGGCTTGCGGCCGAGGAAGCGGTTCGCCCGGGACTCGACGCCCCAGGCGGTGACCTTCCAGAGCGCTTCCACGACGATGTCCTTGCTCATCTTGGAGTCGCCCACCTCGCGCTCCACGAACGTGATCGGCACCTCGACGACCGTGAATCCGGCCTCGACCGCGCGCCTGGCGAGGTCGATCTGGAAGCAGTAGCCCTGGGAGGAGACGGCGGCGAGACCGAGTCCTTCCAGCGTCTCGGCCCGGAAGGCGCGGAAGCCGCCGGTGACGTCCCGGATGGGCACCCCGAGCAGGAGCCGCGAGTAGGTGCTGGCGCCCCGGGAGAGGAACTCCCGGTTCTTGGGCCAGTTGACGATGCGCCCGCCCGGCATCCAGCGCGAGCCGAGGACGAGGTCCGCGCTCTTCAGCGCGGTCAGCAGCCGGGGTAGCTCCTCGGGCTGGTGGGAGCCGTCGGCGTCCATCTCGACCAGGACGCCGTAGCCGTGCTCCATGCCCCACCGGAAGCCCGCCAGATAGGCCGCTCCGAGCCCTTCCTTGCCCTTGCGGTGCAGGACCTGGACCTGGCCGTCCCCGGCGGCGAGCTCGTCCGCGAGCTTGCCGGTGCCGTCCGGGCTGTTGTCGTCGGCGATCAGGATGTCGGCCTCGGGCACCGCCGCGCGGACCCGGGAGACGATCGGCCTGATGTTCTCGGCCTCGTTGTAGGTCGGGATGATCACCAAGGCTTTACCGAGCGGGCCGTACCGCCTCTGACCACCGTCGTTCACTGCTGCCCCTCAATCGCGCCGTACGCCGAGGCACCACCTTAGCGAGCACGTGAGGGTCGCCGGTCACCGCATCGCGGACCTACGGACCGGGACCCGGCGTCCTTCGGGCCGACCTGGGACCCGCTGGCTGCGGGTCGACCGAAAGCCGTTGTCTACTGAACGCCGGGACCCCGCCCGGGTCGCACCTGCCGGCCGGCCGAAACCATCCCTCGCCCCCGAGACGCGGGTGCTGGACCTGGCTCCCAGTGGAGGTGCGCCGGTGCGGCACACCGCCCCGTGGCCCAGCGGCGTTCGACGACTGCGCGGAGGTTGCCGGACGGACGTCCTGTGGTGGACTCGGCCGAACCTACCCGCCGGTGACTGCTTACTGTCAACAGTCGTTTGACCTGCGGTGTTGACCCAAATCAGCAGGTCAGTGGGGAAGATCCGCAGGTCGCGGCGGAGGCCGGGAAGCATCGGTCGGCGGTACGAAATGTCCGTACGTCACTCTTTCGGTCCCACAAACACCGTTTGTCCGGCGACAACGGTCCGCAGGCATTCCGGCAGCGGTCCGCCCGGCGTGAGATCGGGCAGTCCGGGGGTGCCCGAGCGGGGGTCGGTGGACCAGCGCGAGACCCGGTCGTCCGGGGCCTGGACGACCAGGGCGCCGGTGCGCCAGACGGCGTAGTCGGCGGGGGCGCCCGGCACGAGCGTACCGGCGTCGTCGCGGCCGAGGACCCGCCAGCCGCCGCGGGTGTGGGCGGTGAAGGCGGCCCGTACCGAGATCCGGTGTCCGGGCGTGCGGTGGAAGGCCGCCGCGCGGACCGTGCCCCAGGGGTCGAGCGGGGTCACCGGGCTGTCCGACCCGAAGGCGAGCGGGACGCCCGCGCGCAGGAGGGCAGCGTACGGATTCAGCGTCCGGGCCCGTTCGGCGCCCAGCCGCTCGGCGTACATGCCGTCCTCGCCGCCCCACGCGGCGTCGAAGGCGGGCTGGACGGAGGCGGTGAGTCCCAGCTCGGCGAAGGCGGCGATCGTCTCGGGGACGAGCATCTCGGCGTGCTCGACGCGGTGCCTGGCGGCCCGGACGCGGGCCAGGCCCAGCCGTTCGGCTGCGGCGCGCACCCCGTCCACGACGGCGCCGACGGCGGCGTCCCCGATGGCGTGGAAACCGGCCTGGAGACCGGCCTCGGTGCACGCCGTGACGTGGGCCGCGACGGTGGCGGCGTCGAGGTGGGCGGTGCCGGTGTGGGGGGCGTCGGCGTACGGCTCGCGCAGGTGGGCCGTGTGGGAGCCGAGGGAGCCGTCCACGAAGAGGTCACCGGCCGCGCCAATGGCGCCGAGGCCGCGTACGCGGGCCGCGCCCTTCGCGTCCGTGATCGCCTCGGCCCAGTAGCCGTGGACCCGGGGGCCCGGTTCTTCGGCGGCCAGGGCCAGCAGGGCGGTGAAGTCGTCCTCGTCGGAGATGTTGGGTCCCGCGCATTCGTGCAGTGAGCCGATGCCGAGGGAGGCGGCGTGGCGGCGGGCCGCGCGCTGGGCCTCGCCGCGCTGCCGGGGCGAGACGGC
>NZ_WWJY01001163.1 GCF_009865405.1 Streptomyces sp. SID3212
CCGACGCACCCGATCCCCCCGACGCGCCCGACGCGCCCGACGCGCCCGGCGGTCCACGCGGCCTCCGACAACCGCCTGGGGGCGGCGAACCCCCACCAGGAGGGTCCGGCGGACCTCCGCCTGCTGCCACCCGCCGTGGCGGCCTGGGCGGGCGCGGCCCTGGCGCTGGGCGCTCCGGGCCGCTGGACGGCTGTGGGCGTCCTGGGCTGCCTCGTGGCGGCCGGGCTGATCCTGATCCGGACGGCGATGCGGGGGACGGGCGGTGGTGGCCGCCGACAACGGGAGGCTGCGCGGAACAGAACCGGCCCGCTCCGGGGGATGGATGTGCGGCGGGGGCGATCTGACGGGGTGGCTCCGGCCGTGGGACGACGGGGGCGGCTCGGCGAGGTTGCTCCGGTGGAGGCGCGGTGGGGGTGGCTCGACGGGGTGACGCCGGCCGGGGCCCGGTGGGGGCGGGTCGACGGGGCTGCCTTGGCGGGCGGGCGTCGTCGGGGGCGACTTGACGGGGTGACTCCGACGGGTGGGCATCGGGGACGGCTCGATGGGGCGGCTCCGGCCGGTGGGCGTCGGGGGCCGCTCGGTGGGGCGGCTCCGGCGGAGGTGGGGCGACGGCTTGGTGGGGTTGCTCCGGGCGAGGTGCGGCGGGAGCAGTCGGGCGGGGTTGTTCCGGCTGGGGTGTGGTGGAGGCGGCGTCCCGGGGCTGCCTCGGGCCGGGGGCGGTGGGGGCGGGTCAACGGGGTGGCTCTGGCCGGGGTGTTGCTCTGTGGGGCCGCTGGGGCGGCTTCCGGGGGGGTGTACGGGGCCGATCTGCGGCGGGGGCCGGTGGCGGGGCTCGGGGAGCGGTACGCACGGGTGACGGTCGAGGCGGTCGTCACCTCTGATCCCCGGCCCACGCGCCCCAGGGTGTTCGGTGACCGGATGGCCGGCGGCGCGTTCCTGCTGGAGGCCGAGGTGACGCGCGTGACGGGGCCCGACGGTGCGGTCACCGCGGTGCGGACGCCGGTGCTGGTGCTCGCCACGCCCGGCGCGAACGCGGGGCGGTGGCAGCGGGTGCTGCCGTCCACCCGGTTGCGGCTGACCGGGCGGCTCTCGCCCCCGCTGTACGGGGACGACCGGTA
>NZ_WWJY01001164.1 GCF_009865405.1 Streptomyces sp. SID3212
ATCAAGCCCGTCCGGCGATTGAGGACAATCAGGAACCGCACCCGGCACCGGGCACGCGGCCGATCTCACCCCGGGGGAACCATGAGACAGCGGGCCTTACGACTCTCCTTGCTGGCCGGCGGCATCATCGTCGCGTTCTTCGTCCTCCTCGCCGTCTACGGCGGCGACCGCGCCAAAGAAGGCCGCACCGAAGAAGGCCGCACCGAAGCGAAAGCCGCCCAGGGCAACGAGAAGCCGGGGGCCAGCGCCCCCCTCGCCAGACTCACCGTTCCGCCCGCCTACGACCCCGCCCACGGCTGGGAGATCACGGGCGCCTCCCCCACCTACGCCCTCGCCGGCGCCGGCACCGCGACCCGCCTCGCCCACCTGGAGCGCGCCGGCGACAACCGCTTCCGGCTGCGCACGCTCGACCCGGCCACCGGCCAGCGCCGCTGGGAC
>NZ_WWJY01001165.1 GCF_009865405.1 Streptomyces sp. SID3212
GGGCGACAGCCGCCGGCTGCCCGCGACGCGGTAGCGCGTGCGGTACAGCACCGCCACACAGATCAGCGGCAGCACGGCGAGGAGCAGCCCCACCCGCAGCAGGTCCGACTGCCCGAGGACGTAGGCGCAGACGGCGGCGGCGATCCCGGCGGCGAAGAACGACCGCCCGCGCGTCGTCAGCCCGGACAGCGCGGCCCGCAGGCCGCCCCCGTCGTCGGCGTCCGGGGCGTCGGTCCCCCCGGGTCCCATCACAGCCGCCGTACGCCGGGCTGCTGGCCGTAGAGCGGGCCGCCCGGCACCGGACGCGCTCCCGCGGCCAGGCCGCCGTCCGCCGTGGGCACGGGCGTGCGCTGGAGGATCTCCAGCACGACCTGCTCGGCGGTACGGCGGTTCAACTGCGCCTGGGCCGTGGGCAGCAGACGGTGCGCCAGCACCGCCACCGCCAGGGCCTGCACGTCGTCCGGCAGCGCGTAGTCCCGGCCGCTCAGGGCGGCCGAGGCCTTCGCCGCCCGCAGCAGGTGGAGCGTGGCGCGCGGCGAGGCGCCGAGTC
>NZ_WWJY01001166.1 GCF_009865405.1 Streptomyces sp. SID3212
GCCGGATCCAGGCCATGGAACGGCGGCTCGGGGTGGCGCTGCTGGACCGCTCGCCGCGCGGCTCCCGGCTCACCGACGCGGGGATCCTCGTCACGGAGTGGGCCCGGCGGGTCGTGGAGTCGGCGGAGGCCTTCGACGCGGGCGCGCAGGCGCTGCGGGCCCGCGTCGACTCGCGGCTGCGGGTCGCCGCCAGCATGACCATCGCCGAGTACCTGCTGCCCGGCTGGCTGATCGCGCTCCACCGGGCCCGTCCCGGTACGGCCGTCTCCCTGTACGCGGGCAACTCGGACAGCGTCGGCGCGCGCGTTCTCGCCCACGAGGCGGATCTCGGCTTCGTGGAGGGCCCGACCGTACCGGCGGGGCTCGACGCCACCGTCATCGGGCACGACCGGCTGGTCGTGGTGGCGGCGCCCGGCCACCCCTGGGCCCGCCGCCGCGCCCCGCTCGACCCCGCCGAACTTGCCGCCACCGGCCTGATCCTGCGGGAACCGGGATCCGGCAACCGCCAGGTGCTGGACGCCGCCCTTGCCCCGTACGGAGGTCCCGCCGCGCCCCTGCTGGAGCTGGCGTCCACCACCGCGCTGAAGGCGGCCGTGATGGGCGGGGTGGGGCCGTGCGTGCTGAGCGAACTGGCGGTGGCGGAGGAACTGGCGGCCCGCCGCCTGGTCGCCGTGCCGGTGACCGGGATCGGGCTGCGCCGCGAACTGCGGGCCGTGTGGC
>NZ_WWJY01001167.1 GCF_009865405.1 Streptomyces sp. SID3212
GCGGGCACCCGGATGTACCGCACCGGCGACCTCACCCGCTGGAACGAGGACGGGTCTCTCGAATACCTCGGACGGGCCGACCAGCAGGTCAAGCTCCGGGGCTTCCGTATCGAACCCGGCGAGATCGAGACCCTTCTGACTGCGAATCAGAAGGTCGCCCAGGCCACCGTCGCCGTCCGCGAGGACCGCCCCGGCGACAAGCGCCTCGTCGCCTACCTCGTC
>NZ_WWJY01001168.1 GCF_009865405.1 Streptomyces sp. SID3212
AGCGGATGGACGCGCACACCGCCGCCCTCGCCGAGACACCGCCCGCCCCGGGCACCCCCCGCCGGCTGGTCGGCGCCCACTGACGGCCCCGGTCCACGGGCCGCGGAGGCGCGCGGACCGGGTGCCACACACTTCTGCCTGTCGGCAGCTTCGTTAACTAAAGTTGTCGAGTTCGGCGGCGGTAACTATAGTTGTCGTATGCCTTCGACAGGGATCACCTTTGAAGAGCGCGCCGAACTGGCGAGAGCCCTTACCGATGCCCTCAACCCACTCGCGGCGGCCATTCGCTCACGCGAGTCGGGCGTTCCCGAAGCGCGCATGTGGGAGGCGGACCCGGTCGAGGTGACCCTGTCCGTCCTCGCCGCCTGGAAGGTGGTGGATACGGAGGTCAAGCGACTGACGGAGATCGCGGCGGGAACGGCCGGCTCCTACGGCGCGAGTTACGAGCAGATGGGTGCGGTCTGGGGCATCACCCGGCAGGGCGCGCGCAAAAAGTGGCCCGACGCGGTCCCCCGCCCCACGGCCACGGCGGCACAGGCGGGCTCGGTGCTCGCACTCTTCGGCGGTACCGCCGAACTGGTGCGCGACTCGCGGTCCGGCGGCTGGGCCTGGACGGCCGAAGGCGCGGACGGGACACGCGGCGCCCCCGAGGACCACACCTGGTACGCGACGAAAGAGGAGGCCGCCGCCCATGCCGGAGCCTTCCTGCGGGAGCATGCCGCCGATCCGTCGTAGCACCACATCCGTAGCACCACAGTGAGGCGGACACGGAAACAGGCGACATCGCCCCCGAAGGGCGCGTTCCGGTTCCTTACCGGGATGGGTACTTCACCCCCCGTACATCCAACTCCGCCCGGAACGTGGGTTTCCGCGAGCAGGCTCGTCATGTGAAACGCATCCTGGGAATCGTCCTGGCGGTGCTGCTGATCGGCGGCGTGGCAGCAGCCGTCGTGGCAGGCCGAGAGAGCCAAGGCACCAGCACGGCAACGAAGACCGTGCGTGGAGTGATCGGGTCGGAGAAGGCGGAGTTCTTCGCCGATCCCAAGGTGGTGAAAGCGCTGGCTGCCCGGGGCTTCACCGTGAAGACGGAGACCTCCGGCTCCTGGGCCATGGAGGAACTGCCCCTGGACGGGTACGACTTCGCCTTCCCCTCGTCGAAGGCCCCGGCCGACGGGCTGGTGAAGAAGTACGCGGTGCAGGGCGGACCCCTGCGTCCCTTCTACTCGCCGCTCGTGGTCGTCGCCCACCGCTCGGCCGCCCGTGTCCTCGCCGACAACGGCCTCGTCACCCTGAACAAAGGCACCTCCCGCGGCACCCTGCGGATGAAGCCGTACCTCGCGGCGGCCGGTGACGGGCGGACCTGGCAGCAGCTCAAGGGGGCAGGGTCGCACGCCGAGTTGAGCGGCACGGTCTTCATCACCAGCACTGACCCGGAGAGTTCAAGCTCCGGCGCGCTCTACCTCGCGGCCGCGTCCTACGTCGCGGACGGCGGACGCGTGGCCACCGACAAGGACGCCGTCACCCGGACGGCCCCGCTGCTCAAGAAGCTGATCTCGGTGCAGGGCGCCCAACAGACCAGCTCCGACGCGCCGTTCAGGGACTTCATCAGCGGCGTCGGCAATCCGCTGGTGCTGGTGTACGAGTCCCAGGTCGCCTCGCTGCTGCTCCAGAAGCAGGACCCCGGCGATCTGGTGGTCCTCTACCCGGACACCACCGTCAGCAGCGACCACACCCTCGTCCCGCTCACCGAGAACGGCCGGGCGCTGGGCGAACTGCTCTCCACCGACCAGGCGTTGCGCACGCTCGCGGTACGGCACGGCTTCCGCCCGCAGGGCGACGCGGCCGGCTTCACCGCGGCGACCGCAGGCAGCGCCGCCTATCTGAACCAGACACTTTCCGGGGTCCGCCAGGCACCCGTGCCCACCACCGAGGTGCTGCACGACATGGCCCTGCGCGCCCGGTCCTAGCTTCACGTCCCAGGGGGAGACACACCATGAGCAACGAACTGATCCTCACCCCGCCCGAGCCGGTCGCCCCGGTGCGCACCGAGCAGGCCGCTGGGCTCGTACCGGTGGACGACTCCGTACACGACGAGATGGCGCGGCGCGCCGCCGAGTACGTCGGGTCGCTGTCCGGGCTCGACGCCCGCTCGCCCGAATTCACCGCGCGTGTCGGGGAGATCGCGAACCTCGGGTCGGGTGAGATCCGGGGCGCCGCCCAGCAGTCCAACCGGATGCTGGACCGTACGGTACGGACCCTCGCGTCGGGCGGCGAGGACGCGCAGTCGCGCGTCTCGTCGTCCCTGGTCGAACTGCGCCGCACCGTCGAGGACTTGGACCCGCGCGACACACCCAGCAAGGGCGCGAGGCGCTTCCTCTCCAAGCTGCCCGGCGGCAACAAACTGCGGGACCACGCGGCCAAGTACGCCTCCTCGCAGTCCACCCTCAACAAGATCGTCGGCTCGCTCCGGGGCGGCCAGGACGAACTGCGCCGCGACAACGCCGCGTTGCACACCGAGCGCACCCGCCTGTGGGACACCATGGGCAAGCTCCAGGAGTACGCGGTCCTCACCGGCGCCCTCGACGCGGCGGTGAGCGAGCGCATCGCCGAGGCCGAGTTGGTGGACCCCGCCCAGGCGGACGCGCTGCGCGCCGACGTCCTCTTCCCGGTCCGGCAGAAGCACCAGGACCTGCTCACCCAACTCGCCGTCTGCGCCCAGGGATACCTGGCGATGGACCTGGTGCGGCGCAACAACGAGGAACTGATCAAGGGCGTCGACCGGGCCGCCACCACCACCGTCTCCGCCCTGCGGATCGCGGTGATGCTGGCCTCGGCGCTGGAGAACCAGCGCAAGGTGACCGAGCAGGTGACCGTCCTGCGGACGACGACGGAGGACCTGATCCGGGGCAACGCGGAGATGCTCGCCACCCAGAGCGGCGAGATCCAGCGCCTCGCGGCGGAGCCCGCGGTGGGCGCGGAGACGCTGCGCGCGGCCTTCCACCAGATCTACACGACGCTCGACGCGATCGACACGTACAAGATCCAGGCGACGGAGTCGATGGCGGCGACGGTCGAGTCGCTGACGACGGAGTTGCAGAACGCGAGCGCGCACCTGGAGCGGACCCGTTCGGCGGGCGTCCTGGAAGGCGGTTCGCGATGAGACGACTCTCGGTGGGACAAAGGGTATTGAGACGGCGGCTCCTCCGCGCCACGGCCACGATCGCCGCGCTCCTGGCGACGCTCACCGCGTGCTCCTCCGACACCACCCCGGCCCGCCCGAGCACCACGAACCAGCCGGGTGCCACGAACGGAAGCGCCGCGGACACCACGTACCGGAAGGGCACGCTCCGCGTGCTCGCGTCCAGCGAACTGTCCGACATGCAGGGCGTGTTGGACCTGGCGGAGAAGCAGACGGGCGTGAAGGTACGGCCCACCTGGACCGGCACCCTGGACGCGGCGGACCTCATCGCCTCCGGCGGCGCCGACGGGAAGTACGACGCGGTGTGGCTGTCGTCCAACGACTACCTGCGGCTGAGCCCGGGGGTCTCCCGGCGCCTCACCAACGAGACCCCGATCATGTCCTCGCCGGTCGCCCTGGGCGTCAAGGCGGCGACGGTGAAGCGGCTCGGCTGGCGGCCGGACCGGGTCACCTGGTCCCAGGTGTACGAGGCGGTCGCGGCCGGCAAGCTCACGTACGGCATGACCGATCCCGTGCGTTCCAACTCCGGCTTCTCCGGCCTCATTTCGGTGGCCTCCGGGCTGTCCGGCGCGCAGGCGGCACTCACCGACGCCGATGTGCGCGCGGCGACGCCGAAGTTGGCGGAGTTCTTCGCGGGCCAGAAGCTCACGTCCGGTTCGTCGGGGTGGCTGGCCACCGCGTACACGCGCCACGACACCGTGGACGCGCTCGTCAACTACGAGTCCGTCCTGCTGTCCATGAACCGCGACAACCACACCGGGCTCACCGTGCTCCGCCCCAGGGACGGGGTCGTGACCGCCGACTATCCGTTCACCCTGCTGACGTCGGCGCCCCGCGAGGCCAAGGAGGCAGGCCAGGCCCTCACCACGTACCTGCGGAGCCCGGAGGCCCAACGGGCCCTGACGGACGAGACGTTCCGCCGCCCGGTCGTCCCCTCGGTGAAGCCCGCCGCAGGTCTGGCCACCGAGAAGCGGCGCGAACTCCCCTTCCCCGGCACACGATCGGTCGCGGACGGGCTGCTGAACGCGTACGAGAACAAGCTGCGCCGCCCCTCGCGCACGGTGTACGTCCTCGACACCTCCGGCTCGATGGAGGGCGGGCGGCTCGACCGGCTGAAGGCCGCGCTGACCACCCTGACGGGTACGGGCGACTCACCGACCGGTGACCGCTTCCGTGACCGGGAGGAGGTGACCTTCATGCCGTTCGGCGCGGAGGTGAAGCAGGTCACGACCCACACCGTCGCCCCGGGCGACCCGTCGGCGGCGCTGGACGCGATCCGCGCGGACGCCGCGTCCCTGACGGCGTCCGGCGAGACGGCGATCTACAGCAGCCTGGAGCAGGCGTACTCCCGCCTGGGGCAGGGCAGTTCGGACACCTTCACCTCGATCGTGCTGATGACGGACGGCGAGAACACCACGGGCACGAGCGCCGGGGACTTCGACGCCTTCTACGCCCGGCTCCCGGCCGGGCAACGTACGACACCGGTCTTCCCCATCGTCTTCGGCGACTCGGACCGGGGGGAGCTGGGCCACGTCGCGGACCTCACCGGCGGCCGGCTCTTCGACGCGACGCGGGGTTCCCTGGACGGAGCATTCGAGGAGATCCGTGGCTACCAGTAGAGCGCTCGCGTTCCTCGAATCGCGCAAGAACCTCACCGGCAGCGCGTCCGCGCTGGTCGGCCTGGTGGCCACGTTCACCGGAGTGGCGGGCACGTACTGGCCGTTGGTGGTGGCGGGCCTGTACGGCGCGGGCGCCCTGATAGCGCCACCGGAACGCCCACCGACGCCGTCCTTCGACGACGCAGCCGAACAACTGACAACCCTGCGAGCCGACTTCACCACCCTGACGACCTACCTCACAGAGGTGGACCTCCCCCCGGCGGCGGCCGGCCGCCTGACGGAACTGACCGAAGTCCTGGCCGCCCTCCTGGAACCCGGCTGGGTCGCGGACGCCCTGACCCAGGACCCGGAGGCGGTGCACACGCTGTCCCGGGCGATCCGCCAGGACATCCCGGAGTCGGTGGACACGTACGTACGCACCCGCTGGTGGACCCGCCTCCAACCCACCACGGACCCCCCGGAACGCCACCTGGAACGCCAACTGACGGTGCTGTACGACGAGTCCCGCACCCTGGCGACGGCGCTGCGCGAGGCGGAGTCCCGCCGCCAGGAAACCCACACCCGCTACTTGGAGGACCGCAACAAGTCCTCGTGAGGCGCGCGGGCGTTCACCCCTCGTCCAGCGGAACGCTCCCGCCCAACCCCAGCAACACCCGCTCCAGCAGCCGCCGGTAGGCCGACTCGGGCGGATCCGCCGTGAGCGTGAAGACCAACCCCTTCCCCGTCATCGTCGTGACGACGGCCCACCCCGGGGCGAGGAGGTCGAGTAACTCCAGCCCGCGACCGTGGCTGTCCAACGCGGTGTGCGGGCGCCTCTTGGGCTCGGCCTGGCTCCGGTCGTGCACCTCGATCTGGACCGAACCCTGCACCGGGGAGTGGCAGATGAGGTCGAATCCGCCGCCGCCCGCGTGCAGCACGGCGTTGGTGGCCGTCTCGCTCACCAGCAGCTTGACGGTGTCGCGGTCCACCCACGGGTACGGCGCGTAGACGCGCCCCGCGAGGGCCCGCGCCTCCCCGACCGCGAGGGCGGTACAGGGGTACCGCTCGACCGCGAGTACGTATCGACGCTGGTCCACCACTCGTACCTCCGGCAGTAGAGGTCATGACGGCCGTCGGGCACGCATGACACAGGGATACGCATCCCGGGCGCGTGGCACCGGTGCGCGCCACCCAGCATGAGTCGCGCGACTCGTCGCGCGCAAGTTGTACGCGGGAAGTCGCTCGGAAGAGTCATACGCGCGGGCCTGCGCGCTACGCTGCTGCCATCGGACGTCATGCCACCCGGAGGGAACCGGTGCCCGTCAGCGTCAACACCAACGCGATCTTCGCCATGCGGAAGGTCGGCGGGGAGCTTGCGCGACTGCGCGAGCACGCGCGCCTCCGGCAGGACGACATCGCGGTGCGTCTGGAGTGCTCACGGCACAACATCAGCAAGATCGAACGGGGCAAGGCGTTCCCGAACCCCGACCAGCTCGAAGAGATGCTGGAGGCGTACGGGGCGAGCGTCGACGAACGCGCCGCCCTGAGGGCCGCGATCGACCAGGGCCGGTCGTTCGGCCGCGCGTGGTACGAACGCCCCGAGATCCAGGCCGTGTTCACGGCGGACTCGTACCGCTACCTCTACCTTGAGGACGCGGCCGAGAAGATCTTCTGCCACAGCGGCACGTATGTCCCGGGCCTCCTCCAGACCAGGGAGTACGTGGCCGCCCTGGTCGAGTTCGGGCAGCAACACGAGGCCACGGAGCACCGTGAGATCTTCATCGACGTACGGCAGAAGCGTCAGGGCGTGCTCACCCGTGAACACCCTCCCACCCTGGACGCGTTGTGCCTGGAGTCGGCCCTGAGGGCGGTGGTAGGCGGACGGGACGCCATGCGAGCCCAGCTGGACCACTTGCTGACGTCGGCCAGACGACAGCACGTCAACCTGCGCGTGATCCCGTTCGAGGCGGGCGCGGCCAGCGTCTCCAGTACACCGTTCACCATCCTCGACTTCCCCGGCGTCGAACACCGCAGTGTGGTCTCGTCCGAGATGCAACGGGGCGACTCCGTCACCGATGAAGCGGCGACAGTCCGGCATTCGCGACGGAGGTACGCCGACCTCGCGGCCTTCGCCCTGAGCCCCGCACTCACCGTTCAGCTCATCGAAGAGATCAAGAAAGAACTGTCGTGACAGCCGAATCGAAGTCAGACCTGTACGAGCAGCCCCTCCGCGGCGAGTGGGAGAAGTCCGCGTTCAGCAGCGGTTCGAGCGAGAATTGCGTGCTCGTCATGGCGATCGACGGCGGCGTCGCCCTCGGTGACTCCAAGGACCGCGACCGCGACGGCGCACTCCGCTTCACGGACGCGGAAATGCTGGCGCACATACTCGCGGTCAAGGCGGGCCAGTACGACCACCTCATCCCCCACGGCACCGAACTCTAGAGGCTGTCGTTTCGCGAGACGCCGTCTCAGCCCCAAGGACGGCGTTTCACGCGAAAAACCCGGCGACATGAGCGAGCGCCCCCGGAATACTCGTCGCCCATGGATGAGGTCAAAGTTGTCGTCGCCCATTCCGAGCGGGCGACACTGCGCGTCGGCGACGTGTTCCTGAAAGTGGACGCCGATCAGGCGCGTATCGACGTCGAGGTCGAGGCCATGGGCCTGGTCCCCGTCCCGACGCCGGAAGTGCTCTGGCGCAAGCCGCCCGTGCTCGCGATCGCCGCCGTCCCGGGGACGGCGCTCGGCCTCCTCGGCGAGCCGTCGACCGCGTCCCGGGCGGCGTGGGCCGCGGCGGGTGCCGCCGTACGGACACTGCACGACGCGCCGTTGCCGCCCAGGCAGGGCGGGGCGGGCCGGGACCCGGACGCACTCGCGGCGGAACTGGACCGCGAGTGCGCGCGGCTCGTCACGGACGGTGTCCTGCCCGCCGACCTCGTCACCCGCAACCGGCAGGTCGCGGAGGCCGCGTTCCGGCCATGGACTCCGGCCTTCACCCACGGCGACCTACAGATCACCCACGTCTTCACCGAGGACGACGAGGTCACGGGCATCATCGACTGGTCCGAGGCGGGCCAGGGCGACCCCCTGTACGACCTCGCCACCCTCACACTCGGACACGAGGAACGCCTCGGCGACCTCATCGCCGGCTACGGCGCCGACGTCGACCTCGACGTCATCCGCGCGTGGTGGTCGGTGCGCAGCCTGCTGGTGATTCGCTGGCTGGCCGGGCACGGCTTCGACCCGTTCGCGCCGGGGTGCGAGGTCGACGTACTGAGATCCCGGATGTGAGGCGGCGCGGGCGCGCCGGACGGGCCCCGGGATGGGCGGACTGTCAGTCCTGCCGGACGACGTTCTTCCCGGCGCCACCGGAGAGCGTGTCCTTTCCTGCCCCGCCGTACAACTTGTCGTCGCCGGTGTTCCCGTACAACACGTCAGCACCGCTGTTCCCGTACAGGACGTCGTTGCCCTTGCCGCCGTACAGCGAGTCGTTGCCGTTCCCCCCGTACAACGAATCATTGCCGTCGTCGCCGGACAGGGACTGGGCGCCCGCGGCACCGCGGATCACGTCGTTCCCTTTCCCGCCCTGGACGATGTTGTCGCCGCCACTGGCGGAGAGCGTGTCGGCGCCGTCGCCGCCCAGGATGGTCCCGTACTTGCCGACCGTGATGGTGTCGTTGCCGGCCTGACCGGAGACGTGATTGCCGTCGATGCCACTGTTGCCGGTCAGCTTGTCGTTGCCGGGGCCCAGGTCGATGCTGTTGAAGAGGAAGATCTGACCGGTGGTGTTGTTGATGCTGACGATGTCGTTGCCGTCGCCGAGGCGCATCTCCAAGGCGGCGTACGGGTCCTGGCTGTCCACACCACTGACCGTGCAGACGACCTTGGTGCGGTCCGTGCCGACGGGATGGACGCAGCCACCCCCCGCGCTGATCGGGACGACGTCGTCGATCACATAGGTGACCTCCGTACTGCCCTTGACCAGCGACTCCTTGACGGTGGGCTTGTTCGTCTGTCCGGCGGCGGCCGTGTAGGTGAGCTGCCAGCCGTACGAGTTGACCTCGGCGGTGGCGGAGGGCGCCGCGGCAACGGCGGCGGGGGCCAGGGCGGCCGGAACGGCAAGTCCCGCGCCGAGGACCAGAGTCAGCGCCGAGGCGGCACGCAGGTATCGGCGACTGATGAGATTCGAGGGCATATCGCGTTCTCCGTAAGGCAGTTGTGGTCACTTGCTCTTGCACACCACAAACATGACTTCCGGCGCGAGTAATTGGTTGCCCTCAATGGCGACTCCCCAAGGGAACCAAATGGACAATCAACAAAGAATGGAGAATGAACAGCCCCACGCACCGGCCGCCAAACACCCAGGGAAACCCGGGGCATTCGGCGGCCGAGAGGCGCAAACAAAACTTCGTTCAGCTGACGTTGAGCGCGGTGTCGTCCACGACGAACGACGTCTGGAGCTTGGAGCCTTCGGTGCTGGTGAACTTCAGCGTCACCGACTGGCCGGCGTAGGCGCTGAGGTCAAGGGTGCGCTGGGTGTAGCCGGTCGCCGCGTTGACGTTCGAGTACGTCGCGGGGGTGCCGAGGACGGTGCCCGAGGAGTTCAGTACCTGCACCTTGAGCGTGTCGTACGCTGTGGTGCCGGTCTCGGCGGTGTCGATGTGCAGCCAGAAGCTCAGCGAGGCGGAGCAGTTGGCCGGGATCGTCACCGACTGGGAGAGCGTCTCCGTACCCGCCGTACCCGCGCCACCGAGCCACGCCTTGTACGAACCGGAGTGGGACGCCTTCGCGGTGCTGGAGGTGATCACGCCGGACGTGGCGCTCCACCCCGAAGTGCCGGACTCGAAGTCGGGGTTGGCGAGCAGCTGGCCCGACGTGGTGCAGGTGCCGCCGCCACCGCCACCGCCGCCACCCGTGCTGCCCGTACCGGACAGCCACGCCGTCGCGTTCAGGGCGAGCGCGGCGTTGGTGGCCGACGAGTCGTTCCAGCCGTCGTAGAGGGTGTCGCCCGAGGCGCCCGTACCGTCGTCGATCGGCGAACTGTCACCCCAGATCGCCACCCGGCCGCTGCCGAAGGTGCTGGTGACGAAGAAGGCTCCGGTGGTGCCGGTGGTGCTGGAGCCCGAGCGCCAGAGCAGGCCCTTGACGGCCGGGTTGTCGGCCGGCTTGAGGGTGAAGGTGGTGCCGTTGGCGATCAGGCTGCCGGTCACCTTGCCGAAGGAGCCGTTCAGCACCGGGTTCGAACTGTCGCTGATGGCCTTCGGGTTGCCGGAGGCGATGTTGAGCTTGTCGACCGAGAAGCCGAACGGGTTGGTGTTGTCGACGCCGTTGCTGGTCATCAGGTCGTTGATGATCATTGGCGAGTCGTAACCGTCGTTGTTGCGGTCACTGACGTCGTGGTCGGAGATCAGGAAGAGCCCGCCACCCGCCTGTACGAACTTCATGACGGCGGTCTTCTCGGCCGTGCTGAGCCGGATGTTGGGCTCGGGCAGGACGAAGGTGTCGAAGTTCTTGAGGTCGAGGGCGCCGGAGCCGCCGTAGGTGATGGTGTTGCCGGCCGGCAGTGTCTTGAGCGAGTAGTCACCGGTTCTCTGGAGCGCGACACCCCACGCGGACAGACCACCGGTCCAGTCGGTCTCCTTCGTGGGGGTGGAGTCCTGGCCGAGCGGGTCGGGCTGGCTGGAGCCGATGACCCAGTCGGCGTTGCCGGCCTGCTCGGCCTTCGAGTTGTCGAACAGGACACGGTGCGTGGCGGCAGCGGCGGCGGGAGCCGGGGCGGCGGCGCGGGCGGCCGGGGCAGCCGCCTGCGCGGAGTAGCCGGCGCCCGCGGTGACCAGACCGAGGGACGCCGTGGCGGCGATGAGCAGGCGGCGGGACTTCACGGATCCAAGCATCCGTCAACCTCCGTGTGGGGGTGGAGTGATGGGACGAGAGGCGGTGCGAGGAACCACTCTGCGCGCGTAGACCCCGCCCTGGAAGACCTTTTTGCCAAAGCTCGATGAACGTTGTACGTCCCTCAGGCACCAGACCGTACGGAGAAGCCCGTACCGGACAATCCACCCCGCCCCTTGGCCTCGCTACGATCTCGGGGCGATTCCCACGACGCCGCCCAACGCTCAACTCGCGCACCTAAGAAGGCCAATATCACCTTGCACGCGCTACTGAACTTGATTGGGTGATGTCGGTGCCGTTCGCCTAACAGTTGGGTGTCGGCACCGGTGGCCCTGGGGTGTGAGGTACGCGCAGGGCGGCGGACTGACCGACGCCGAAAGAACTACGCGCGAACGGTTGCGGCTCCAGGCGTGGAGTGTTTCGAGAGCGGGCAGAGGAACGCGGAGGTTGCCGCTGCCCTGCGGATCAGTGTGCGGTCGGTTGAGCGGTGGCGTCGGGCCTGGCGCGAGGGTGGTGAGGCCGGGGTTTTGTCGAGGGGTCGCCGGGAAGACCTAGGCTCAACGAAGTCCAGTCGCCGGGCTGGAACGGGAGTTGGAGCGTGGTCCGCTGGCTCACGGCTGGACGGACCAGCGGTGGACGCTGGCACGGATCAAGACGCTTGTCGGCCGGCTGTTCCACGTCTCCTACACGGTCGAGGACACCTGGCGGCTGCTGAAGCGGCACGGCTGGAGCTGGCAGCAGCCCACTCGGCGGGCGATCGAGCGCGATGACGACGCGGTCGAGGTATGGAAGAAGGAGACCTGGCCGCGGGTAAGAGCATCGCGGCGGAGCGCGGGGCCTGGATCGTCTTCGAAAACGAGGCCGGGCAGTCGATGACTCCGCCGCGCGCCAGAATCTGGGGCCGGATCGGCCAGACCCCGGTCGTGAGGGTGAGGGGCCGCGGCTCCGGGCGGGTGTCGATGTCGGGCATGACGTGCTATAAGCCGGATGAGCGGTTCCGGCTGATCTACACGATCCGCGAGTATCGCGGCCGCAAGGGCGAATCGAAGGGCTTCGGCTGGTGCGACTTCCGCGACCTGATCGTCCGCGCCCGCATTCAGCTTGGCGGCTTGATCGTCCTGGTCTGGGACAACCTCCGCCTGCACCTGACGGCTGGCATGCGTGTGTTCATCGAGGCGAACGCCGAGTGGCTCACCGTGTTCCACCTGCCCACCTACGCCCCGGACCTCAACCCACAGGAGTCATCTGGCCACTGGTCAAACGCGCGATCGGCAACCTCGCCGCCGCGGACCTCACTCAGATCGCCCGGGCCGTGAAACGTTGGCTCAAGAGGATTCAGTACCGTCCAGAACTCGTCGGCGGCTGCCTCGCAACCACCGGTCTGATCCCGGAGGACTGACCGTGACTCATTCCTCCTCCCAGTTCGCGTAGTTGCCCATCGCCACGTCATCGCACAAGGTCTCCCACAACCCGTTGTCTGCGAGTGCGGTGGCATCAAGAGCAGCGAGGAGCCGTCGAAGCTCGTCCGCCACCTCCTGGAACCTGTCCTCCTCGTCTGCCTCGTAGAAGGGGAAGCGAGCGATGATGCCCGCGACGCACCAGTGGAAGGCCCTGAGGTCCCTGTTCACATGCCAGGCGGTCGCGGACCCGATCTTGGGGATCTGCACGACGCGACGCCGAGCCGACCGAACAGGCCGCTGGACCCAAAGACGACCAACCCGCTCTTACCGATCCCGTCCAGGAGCGTCGCCTCAGTCAGCGGTTGGTACTCATAACCGATCAGCCCTGCTGGGACGCCGACTTCCCGCAGATCGGCGGCGATCTCGGCAGGCAGCTCTGATGAGCAGCCGATACGGACTACGGCGTACTGGGGCAACGGCAACGGCGGGAAGTCTCGGATCACGCAACCATCATCTTCGTGCTCCGGCCACACCGGGAAGGCGCGAGCTGGCCCCTGCCACCCTGCGGTGGGACCCGACATCACTCAATCAAGTTCAGTAGCACGGGAGGAACTGACCACGTTGTCCACCAAGACCCGGTCCTTCGAACGCCACACCACCCTCCCAACCCGCTGCATCAAGTCGCTGAAGCACCACCACGAACAGCAGCAGCGTGACCGTCACATGGTAGGCACCGAGTGGCTGCACAACGGGCACGTGTTCACTACACCACACGGCAGGGACCATCGACCGACCAACCCCACCCGCGCCTTCACCACGCCCCTCCGCAAGGCCAGGCACGTCACATTCGCTTCCACGATGTCCGGCATCTCATTGCCCACCCTGCCCCTCGAGCAAGGTGTCGAACTCGTCGTGCCCAAGGAACTACTCGGCCGTACCCACATCGGCGTCACCGCCACCATCTCAGCGCATGTCCGACTTCGCCTCCCGCACGCACCATCAGTACGGCCGTTGACGGTCCTGTCAACGATGAATCGGCCCACGACGACGGTAACGACCTGGCGCAATGCGGAGCCACCGTCCACTGACCTTGCCGCCAACGAGTGCCGACACTGCAGACAGGAGCCCGCCAGGCCCTGCCTGGCGGGCTCCTGTTTCACTCCTGCGAACACCGCTCGGGCTCTACGGCCGCCAGCTCCGGAAGGATGCCCTAAAGAAATGTCTCGAAGTCATCAAGCGCATCCTGCGCCCGCCCTTCAAACCCTGGCACTTCCGTCATACGTTTCACCTGCATCACTGTGCGAGGATTACAGATTTCCCCATGAATCCGGGCTAGATGCCCGAAACAGGTGACTGCAAGGAGTTTCACTTGATCGTCGAAGTCCCCATCAAGGCAATCCAAGAGAACGCTCTCGACCCAAGCGCCGTCCGGGTCATTGAACGTCAACGACAAGAGTGCCTCCGTCGCTTGATCCACTGAACCGTTAGCAACTACGGCCAGCATTTCAGCGCGCCACTCTCGATCAGCCCGTGCAGAATCTTGTGACCTCACCCTGTGACCCTCCCTCTCCTGTCGACGAGACCCGCTCGCCTCAGGGAATTCTGCATGTCGATATGGAGATCGCCCCATTCGCGGACGTGCCCGTGATAAATATCATTCGTTCCGCCGCCACCACACTTGCACGGCCGCTGGACCGTACGATCCAGGACAACAATCTCTCCGTTTTCGACGTCGACCCCGACTCTCCGAGGAGAGGTCCCCTTTACCGGGACTGAGTTATCCAAGGCAGCCTGGCCATTCAGCGGCTCAGCGCTATTTGTTCCCCTGGAACTTCCGCGGGCCGAAGTACCGTGCTTCCCACCAGCTTCATAGAGAGATCCACCGCAGTTGTGAACGAGGACCGGCGTGGCCCCCGCCAGCACATAGTACGTGTGGAGATCGGCGACAGTGAGGTTGTAGACCGTTGCGGGTCGGGTCCAGCGCTGGAGGGCTGTGACCTGTACGCCTGATCCGGTACTGCTCTGGAGGTGCTGTCCCGCGCGGAGGTCGGTGGCGTCGATCCACTCTTGGAGTTCGGGGACCCAGAACGGGTGACCCTCGGTTGCGGTGACGGTTGTAGTGCTCGAGCCGTTCTTATTGCTGATACGGAGGGTGATCTTGACGAGATTCTTGAGGCCCTGACCCTCGATCTCGGCTGTCACCCTTTTCGCTGCGATCTTGCCGGTTTCGGGGTCAGTGGCCAGTACCCTGTCGCCGACCTTTAGTTCCTCGATGGGCTTGGTGGTGCCGTCTGCGAGGAGAACTTTCGTGCCGGGGATGAAGCTGTTGGCTTCGCATGAGGAACTGTTCCGACCTCTTCCACCGAACCACTTTCCGCTGCTGCCTTCTCGGCCGCCTGCTGCTATCTGCGCGGAGACGCCCGCCTTCAGGAAGGCTTTAGCGGAGGAGACCGATTCCGGACACCCGCCCTCGATATTTCCGCAAATTATGTACGAGGCACGCTGGACATCCTCCATGGCCTTTTCCGGCTGGTCTTCAAATTCTGGGTTGGTGACCCAGGCTGAAGTTTGGCCTGCGTAATATTGGGTCGCATTAATTGTTGCGTTGAGTTGCTGTTTGAATTTGTCTGCGTATTTCCAGTCGGCTGGTACGTTGACGCCTGGAAAGACCATGACCGTGCCGGTTTTGATGCTGGGACTGATGGGTGCGGCGCTCCAGCCGCTGCTCTCCCACCAGCCGTCGTCGTAGCTGTCGCCGTCGCAACCGGGGCAACCCCAGGAGGGGTCGTTGAGGGGTTTTCCGCTTTGGGCTGCCGGGCTGTTTCCGTACTGGAGGCCGCCGCCACATTCAGCCGGCGAGGCGCAGGCCATGAGGCCGCTGGGGTCGCTCTGGGTGATGGGGCTGTTCTCCGCGTAGGAGTAGCCGTTCAACTGCTGGGGGTTAGCCGTGTCCAGAAGCGGGTCGACGGAGAGGAAGCGGCCCGTGCCGGAGTCGTATTCGCGGGCGCCGAGGTGGGTCAGGCCGGTGGATGTGTCGTCGGTGCCGCCGACGAAGCTCTTGTTTCCTGGCCAGGTGGCGGGTTGCGTGCCGCGAGGGCTGCCGAAGGGCTGGGTGCGGCGCTGTGTGAGGGTCTGGCTGTTGGAGGTGACCGCGAGCTGGCCGGTGCCCTGGTGGTCGGCGATGGTGAAGGAGACGGCGCCGTTGTTGTCCTGGACAGCCTGGTTCCCTTCGCCTATGTCGATGTAGCGGGTGGCCTTGGGGGTGGTGGTGCCCCTGGCGACGGTGATTTCGGTGTGTCCGAGATAGAGAGTGGTCTCGGTGGGAGTGCGGCCGATCAGACGGTTACCGTCGGCGTCGTAGAGGTAGTCGGTGACCTTGTCACCGCCCTCACCTGTTTCGGTGACCTTGGCGAGGCGTCCTTCCGCATCCCAGAGGAGACTCTGGGTGTCTCCGGAGACGATGCGGGCGATGGTGTTGCCCGTCTCGTCGTACGTGTAGCTGTCCTGCGAGGTGACAGTGGCACCCGTGGTCGTCACGGAGTCCAGGGCATGGGGCCGAGCCTGGCCCGCGTCGGGGTAGTCGTAGGTGCTCTTGAGATCCTTGCCGCTGTCACCGGTGGTGTCGTGACGGGTCTCGGTGAGCCTGTTGCCGGTCTTGTCGTAGGTGTAGCTGTTCCAGTACGGAGCCGGTCCGCCGACGGTCTGGCCGACCGGTGTGGTGGCGCAGGTGGTGTCGGGTTCGGTCCAGGCCTCGGTCAGGCGGCGCAGATGGTCGTAGGTGTAGCACTGGTTGTCCGTGCCCGACCGGGAAACGTCCGCGGCGGAAAGAATGTTGCCGATCTGGTCGTAGCGGTACGTGAGGTACTTGTCGACGCCGGGGATGGGCTCCCGGTCGACGCGCGTGTTCGCCAGCCGTTGGGTTCCCCCCTCGTACTCATTGGTGATCAGCGTCCTGGTGCCGCCGCTCGTGTCGCCGAGTTCATGAACGAGCGGCTTGCCGGTGAGGCTGTACGAGGTGGTCGTGCTGTAACCGTTCCCGAGCATGGCCACGGGGCGCAAGGTGTTCGTGTCGTACGTGAAGCTGTAGCTCCCACCGGGCAGGGCGCCTGCGGCTGAGTAGCTCACCGCGCCCACCAGACCGGAGGGCTTGTACGAAACTCCGGTCTGGTACGTACCGGCGAGGCCGATCTCCACTGCCGGAATCGTTACGGAGCTGCGTACGGGTTGGTAGAGCCGGTCGTACTGGGTGACCTTGTAGGTGTACGCGTTGGAGCCGTCATAGCGGGTGCTTTCCGCCAGTTCTCCCTTACCGTTGGTGACGGTGTCGTAGACCCATTTGGCGCTCAGTGGCCCCGTTGCCGAGTTCTTGTGCAGTTCAGTCTGTCGGCCGAGGTCGTCGTAGATGTAGAAGAGGCTGTTGCCGGGTCGGGCGTCATCCGTCGACACGAGCTGGCCGCGGTCGTCGTAGACGCTGTCGGTGATGCCCTTGTCTGGGTCGTCAGCCTTGGTCTGTCGGCCGAGCTGGTCGTAGGTGTAGTTCCAGGTGTTGCCCGCCGGGTCGGTGAGCTTGGCCAGCGCGCCTTGGTTGTTGTGCTCGTAGGCCGTTGTGTCATAAGTGGAGTCGGCGGCACGCTCGTGGTGCTGTCGGAGTTCGGTGGTCTGGCCTCGTCCGTCGACAAGGGTGGTGGTAGCCGTGCCACCCTCGGGCGGGATGACCGTGACCCGGTCGCCTCCGTAGATCGTCTTGGTGATGCCGAGAACCTTGCCGCCGCCAGCATCACCGGCGATCTGCTTGGTCTCGGTCTCCCGACCCAGACCGTCGAACGCGTGGAGCGTCTGCGTCTCGACGCTGAGGGCGTCAGCCGGCTGGAACACCTCGCCCGGTTTTGCGTCCAGGGTGTAGTAGGTGGCGAACTCCTTGGCTGCCTGTCCGCGTTCGTCGTAGAAGAGGTCG
Source organism: Streptomyces sp. SID3212 (assembly GCF_009865405.1). Taxonomy (GTDB): domain Bacteria; phylum Actinomycetota; class Actinomycetes; order Streptomycetales; family Streptomycetaceae; genus Streptomyces. The sequence goes on from NZ_WWJY01001168.1 coordinate 17,041, forward strand.
GTCAACAGAAGCCCGCCGTCCGGACCCGGGGACTGGGTCTGGCGCTTACGCAGAAATCCGTCGTAGATGGTGTAGGCGGGGACCAGAGAGCCGCCCTCCGCGCTGAGCGTGCGTGTGACGACCGCGACCGGCTTGTTCTCCTCCACCTGGTAGTCGAACTGGAAGTTGGGGAGGCTGTTGCTGGTCGTGGACCGATCGGCGGTCCAGATCTTGTACTTGCGGCCAAGCGCGTCGTACGTGATTTTCGTCTTGTTGGTGTTGGTGTCCGTGACGTCCACGGGCTGGCCGCGCAGCGGGTCCAGAGTGGTGACGGTCTTCTGCGCAGTCGCGGCGTTCCCGGCGGTCGCCGGCGGCGTTGTGGCCGTCACCGTTGTGGCGAATCCGGTGGTGGGCGCGTAGGCCGTTGTGGAGGTCCGGCCGTCGGTGCGCGGGGTACGCACGGGGACGCCGGTAACCGTCGCGGTGACGTTCGCAGTGAGGTCTGTGCTGGTCAGCGGGCGGCCGTAGGAGTCGAAGGTGGTCCCGGATTCCAGGTAGGTGGCCGTGGTGCCGTCGTGCTTCTTGAGGACAGCCGATGCCGTCGCATCACCCTTGGTCGGCGTCGCGCCGTAAGCGAGGCCGTCATAGGCGGTGCGTTCGTCAGAGACGACGTCCTTCGCGCGGGCGGGAGTGGCGTCGCACTTCACGGCGACGGTTTCGACCCGGGAGGCAAGGTTGAAAAGCGTGTCCGCCGTGTTGGGCACGTAGGTGGTGCGGGTGCAGCGGTCGTCGCGGGCGGAGGCGGTGTCGCCCAGGTTGTCCACCTGCGTGGGCCGACCCGCGACGGTGTCGAACGTGGTGCTGGAGGCGGTGATCCTCCACTTGGCCCCGGTGCCATTGTCCGTGGAAGCCCAGGTCTTACTTTCGGCAGTTCCCGTGAAGTTGGCCGTGACCGTGCCCCAGTCACGGACCTTCTTCGCGGTCTCGTGGTGCCAGGGACGGTTGACGCTCTTCGCGAGGATCTTTCCGTCGGGGCCGGAGTAGCTCTCGGTCTTGTAGGCGAAACCTGCCGACGCCTCGTCATCTGTGAGGGGATCCCCTTCCCCCTCGCCGAGACTGACGCTCACCGATTTCGTAGCGTCCCCAGTGACCGCCTTCTTGTCCCCGTCCATACCGCGCAAGAAGTATGTGTCGTTCTGCGACTTCACGGCGTCCCCGCCGCCGGGACCACCGGTCTTGACGCGAACGTGCCCGTACCCTCGCCACTGGGACCAGGTTTTGAACTTCTCCTTGGTCAGGCCGTCGTCGTCGTCGAAGCGCCAGGCTGCCCCGTCCTTGTACTCGTACGAGGTGACCTGATCAGGAGCCCCGCCGGTGCGGTCCGTGGCAATGACCGCACTGACCACGTACTTGTTGAACCACTGCTGATCAGGATCCTCGCTGGAACTGCCACCGATGAACTGCGGGAAACACCGCGTAGTGTTGGTCTGCGGGGTGGGCAGATCGTTCCAGTCGCACGCGGGCGCTGAGTACGTCACGTCTATCTGTCCGCCGGACTCGTCCGAGACATCGGACAGGCGTGACTTGATGAACGGTGCATAGCCGTCGCCAGTTTTGTCCAGGCGGTTTTCGAGCTGCGTGTACGTGAACGTCGTCTTCGGCAGTGTGACAACCGGGGCGGCGGTGTGCCCAGTGCGCTGCACGGAGTCCAGCAGCAACTGGTAGTCCGTGTCGGCCATGCCCCAGCGGTGTGTGAGCTTCCAGGAGTCGACGGGGTTGTAGCTTCCGTCGGTCTTCAGTACCTCGGTGGTGACGGATGTCAGGCGCTTGCGCGTCCAGAAAGACGCAGCGAACCGACCTTCGTCGCAGTCCTTGCCCTCGTCACAGTTGAGGTCCCACGGCGTGTCGTACCAGTGGAACGCGTCGCTGGTGATGGACGAACAGGTGGTCCCGGCATCGGGCAGGCACCGCTCGGAGCTGCCGAAGGTGACCTTCGCCAACGCCTTCGCGCTGTACACCGATGTCGACTTGAGGCCGTACTCGATACGGTCCAGGTAGCCGCCGCGGGTGTAGCGGGTGTCGTCCGCGGCTTTGAGGTTGCGGCCGTAGGAGTTCTTCTCCTGGTTGTAGTAGTAGGCCACGGCGTTGCCGCGTACGTCGACGGCGTAGTCCAGGTTCCAGCGCCACGCCTGCTGGCACCAGGAAGCCGCGAAGGTGGCGGCGTGGCAGGGCTCGTTCGTGTCGTCGCCGAAGACGGGAACCGTCCAGGTCGAACCGGTGGTTCCCTTGCCGTCCGTCCAGCCCGGCAGTCGGTTGTAGCCGAAGTAGTAGCGCGTGCCGCCGGGTACGGTCAGTTCCCAGTGCTCGTCGTTGTCGTCGCCGTTACCGGTGACCCGGTCGGTCTTGGTCAGACGCTTGACACGGGTCCCGTCGTCCTTCCTGAGCTTCCACTGATTGTTCCCGGCCGGAACGAGTTCTCCGCCCTTGCCGTTGAAGGTGAGGAAGGCGTTGTCGTAGGCCCAGCAGGAATCTCCCGGTTTGTTGCCGTCCTCGCTGGTGACTCCGTCTTCCGCACAGGGCTTGTAGCGCCGCTCGATGAAGCCCGGCGACAGGTCGAATCCGTCACCGACCCACGACGACTGGTTGTTGGTGTTACCCGTGCGGCCGTCGATCGACCCCGACGAGTAGGACAGGGCCACAGAAGGCTTCAGCCCTCCGGGTACACCGGGTACCGGCATGTCGTACGACCAGGTGAAGTCGCCGGTGTTGAGGTTGGTCTTCCAAGTCGCCGAAGGAGAGAGCGAGGTGGCGGTGAAGTCCCCGCCACCACCGGCCTCAGCAGCCACAGCGGCGAGAACGGTGCTCGCTCCTGCTCGGAGTTCGACACTGTCGGCTGTGAGAGTGCGCTTCTCCCGGTCATTGACCGTCTTGACCGGTTCACCGGTACGGCACTGCTTCTTATCGGGGGTGGTGAGAGCGCACTGCGGCAGCTCGACGAGAGTGAACCGGGATCCGTAGCCACCACCGAACGCCTCCCCGAAGCCGGAGTAGTCCACGGTGGTACCGACAGCACCGGAGGCCGCGCCGGCCTGAGGCTGAAGAGTGAACAGCGGGCCGTCGACACCGGCTCTTGATGCTGCCTTGCGGTCAACCAGCTGTGCTGTGACCTTACCGGTGGCACTTTCGGCGGCGGGCGTCTTGGCATCCTGTCGCAACGTGAGCGGCAGTCCTTGCGCTTTGACTGCCTTCGAGGAACTCGATGTGCGTTTGGGCAGCGTGAGGACGGCCGACGCACTCGTGGGCCACGCCGCCGCAGGCGCCTTCTGCGGGGTTCTCGCGCTTTTGGTCACCTTGCGCGGCTTGACCTTTGTCCCGCTCGCGCTGCCCTTGACGGGCTTCTCCGCAGCGGCCAGAGCCGCATCGCGCAGGCCGTTGTCCGCCTGGACAACCGGGGTTGCCGCCACCTGGAGCAACGTCCCCACCATGACTGCGGCCGTCGTCAATGCGACGCGACTGCGCAGCAAGGAGAGATACCTGCCCGGTCTGCCACTCATCTGCTTCTCGTTTCCCTCTGGGATCGGCTCAGGTCTGCGCCGCGCAACGCGGCGGAAAGCTCTCTGATGCGAGCTGTCTCGCCCGGGGGCACATGCTCAGTGCCCCCGGGCGAAGTCAGCTGCCGGGTACCTTGGTCGGCACGTCGAACCAGCTGCCGGCGAGCATCTCGACCTGGGCGTCCGTCAGGGGACCCGCGAATGCCCAGACGTCGTCCACCAGACCGGGGAAGTACTCACCGAACGTGCCGGCCTTCTTGGCCCGGCCGACCTGCAGGACACCGGACGCTTTGAACGTCAGCGCGTTCTCCGCCCACGGCACCAGATCGGTGCAGGCCGGGTCGTCCGCGGTTCCGTCGCCGTCGTCATCGGGACAGGCGACTTCCTCCAGGTTGCCGTTCACGTACAGCCGCACCTGTTTGGCGAAGCCGTCGTACACCACAGCCAGGTGGTTCCAGTCACGGACGTCGTTGAACGTCCCACTGTTGGCTTCGGTCACAGCGGCCGCGTCAGCGTCATCGGCCGGCAGGCTCAGACTCCACTTGCCCAGTCCCTCGGGATGGGCGGGATCAGGCTCGTAGCGCACCGCGAAAGCACTGTTCCGGGTCGAGTCCGCGCTGATCAAGGCACGTTGGCCACTAGGAGTCGACGCGGCCTGGGCCCATGCCGTCACGGTGAAACTACCGGCCGTGTCCACCGGCATGCGAGTGGTGGCACCGTATCCGGTGACGCCGTCCAACTCCACCGCCCCCATGTCCACGAAACCGAAGCCGGGTTTCGCGCCTCCCCGCAGCGTCATCGCGTTGGCCTCGATCGAATCGTCAGGGACAGTGATGGGGACGGTGCTGCTCATGTCCTCGAACTTCCACCGTCCCTTGACCAGCGGACGTTGCTTGAACATTTGCTGTACCTCGTCCGCGGAGACGGCACGGTCGAAGAGCTTCACGTCGTCGATCTGACCGGGGAAGAAAGAGCCAGGGCTCCCCTCGTAGGAACCCGCGCCGATCTGCACCGGGCCGCCCGCGTACCAGGTCTGGGCAACGTCGGCCTTGCCGGCCTCGACACCGTTGACGTAGAGGGTCAGTTGCTTGGCAACGGTGTCGTGCACACCGACCAGGTGTACCCATTCGCCTCCGAAGGCTGTCTTTCCCTCGGCCTGAATGGCTCGGATCGCTGCGGAGTCCGGTGTGTCGGAGACGTACTGATTGAATACCCAGCGGTCGTACGAACTTGAGTAGTACAGCTCGAATCCGGATTTGTGCGCACTGGCCTGGGTCGCGATGATCGCGGCGTGATCCGGCTTGGTCTTGGGGAGTTTGGCCCATGCGGATACCGTGAAGCTGCGCTGGTTGTTCAGGTGCGGCGCACCTGTGGTGGCGTAGTCGTCCGTGCCGTCCAGGGTGAGGGCCGTTCCGTCCATGCCGGCTTGGCCCAGGACGGCACCGCCCTTGAGAACCGCGGGGCGGACCTCTGCCTGGCCAGTTATTCGGGTGGCCCCTGCGGCCTCGTCCAACGGGAAGACCGCGCGCGGCGGTCGGCCCAGTCCAACCGGCTGCTTCTCGTAAAGGATCGTCACTTCCTGACCGGAGAGCGGCTTGTCGTAGATTCGGACATCGTCAATAGCACCGGGGAAGAACGACTTGATCTGCCCGCTGTAGGAGCCGGCACCGATCTGTAGTCCTCGCCGTGCGTCCCAGGGCGTCGCGTAGGTGGTACTGCCTACCAATTGCCCTCCGACGTAGAGCTGCAATTGGTCTGTACCCGAGTTGTAGACTCCGACCAGATGCGTCCATGCTCCGGCCGTCACTCCCCCTGGTGTTGGCGACATGGCTCGCACAATGGGCGCGTCCACGGTGTCGGATGTGTACTGGTTGAATGCCCATCGCTCATAGGTGGCGGAGTAATAGAGCTCGAAACCAGGACTGTGGTTTCCAGGCTGTGCCGCGATGATCGCCGCGGCATCCGGTATCCTCGACGGTTTCACCCACGCCGACACCGAGAACCCGCCGTCCGTCTCCACCGTGGGGATATCGGTCTGTGCGTAGTCGTCGACTCCGTCGAAGGACACCGCTGTGCCCGTCACGCCCTGGACACCAGGGGTGGCGCCACCGTGCAGTTCAGCACCCCGGCTGCCCGCCTCGCCCTGCGCTTGACCAGCGCCAGGAGAGTCGTCCAGTTTCCATGCTGCCCGCTCCGGCTGCCCCGCCTTGACCCGGTACTGGTACGTACGTACCTCACTCGCGATTCCGGCAGCGTCGTAGGCTCGTGCGGTGATGAAACGCAGGCCAGGCGTCGAAGGAAGAATCTGAATCGTCTTCGCCGCGCCGGCTGTCGTAGTGATGACGTTCTTCGACGACGGGTCACCATTGACGCCGTACCAGTACTTGTTCACATCGGCGTCGGAGCCTTTGATAGTGAACTCACCATACTTGCCGACTCCGTCGAACCAAGGGTCCTCAGGGTTCTCCGGATCGGAAGCAGGGTAGTCGCCGGACGTTATCGACGGAGCCTTGGGAACGTTCGTGTCGTAGACGAAATAGCAGCCCGTAGGACCTTCACCGACCGTTGACCATGGCGAATATTGACCACTGTCGTAGGACCTCGCGTACCAGTAGACCTGCTTGTTCGGCGTGATAGAGGAAGGCAGGCTGATGGAGAAGCTGGAACCTGACTTCTTGTAAGGGGTCAGCGCAGGCTTCCACCGAACAATGGAACCTTTACCGTCACCGGAATCCCAGACGGCCTGAATTTGTACGGCGATATTGTCACCATCGGGATCCGTGATGGAGTTCAAGTTGATCTTTCCCAGAGTACGCACGCGCGCCGCGCTCGACGGGCTTTTACACATCCCGCCGTACTCCATCGTCAACTGCGACATCTTGATCTGAGGCGGCGGGCGATTATATTTGACCCTCAGAAATGCCTTGTCGGAAAAACGCTTCCAGCCGTATTCATCCGATTCGCTTGCGGCTTGCAGTCCGAAGGTCATTGTCGACGACTTCGCGTTCGCGGCTTCCTGCACCGCGGCCTTCACGTCGAACTCCGCGTCCTTGGCCGAGCAACCCTGGAATCCGTATGCGAACGACTCCGACGCCAGTTTTTTGATCCAGAAGCCGGACGCGTTCTGAGAGTTCCAAGTTGTTGACGACGAGATGTCCTTCGTACGCCACAACTCCACACTGCGCGCCGAACACGAAGCAGACCACGTGTTCCGCACCACAAACTCGGCACTGAGCACGGATTTACCCGCGTATGTCGAGGTCGGAATACGGTAGAAGACGCGCTTGGTATCGTTCGGCTGGCAGTAGGTCCAGTTGCAGTAGCCCATGCCTGAATCAGAGTCACCATTGAACTTCCACTGCGGCGACGATGCCCAGTACTTCGAGGCCACCGTCCATGCCGAAGCACGCGACGTGTACCACTGGGGATCAATGAATACCGGATACGAGGTGTCTTTTCCCTTGAGCACCTGAGGGTCCGGCGTAAGGACCAGTTCCCCACCCCCGGTGGCCACTTCCACCTCAACCGGAGCCAGCTTTCCGGACTCGCCGGCCGCAGGCTCCTCGGAGTCGCTGACCGCGACGCCCTTGCTCAGCGCTCTGGCACTCGCGGCAGGGTCCGAGCCCGTACTGGAATCCCACATCATCGGTCTGGGCGCCTCGAAGACCGTCCCTCCCGCACCACGATCAACGGCTTCCAGACCGCCCTCCGTGGTCTCACGTACGTCCACGCCGTCCGCTGCCAGGTCCATGCGCAGCTCTGCCAGCTTCTCGCTGGACGCCGCCTGGGCCGTCTTCACGACGAGCAGCTGCGTGAATCCGTCTTCCTGCGCACCCATGCGCAGGTCAACACCGGGAAGGACCTCACGGTACGTAGCCGTGGAACCGGAGAGTTCTGGGGCCGGAAGGTCTCCCGGCCAGGACAGGGCAACATCCCGGCCCGCCTTGGACATGCGCACAAGCGGGGCATTGCCGCCGTCCGAGAACTCCAGAGCAACCGTGGTCGCCTTCGGTACAACCGATCCATCCGATGACGTCACCAACTCGGTGTCGATCGGCCTCCACCGACCCTCGCTCCTGGTCCGGACCGGGCGCAGATATTCGCGCGACTCCAGATCGCCGTCGGGGGTGGCGTACACGTCACTGCTCTCTCGCCGCAGCGAGCCGATCTCCACCGGTCGGTTCAGTCGTTTCGCCTCAGCGAGGGCTTCGTCAGTGGTCTCCTGGCTGGGATTCCCGTCATCGGCTTGGGTTGTTTCGGCGGGAACAACCGACGATTGCGCTACGGACGGGCGTGCCGCCGCCGGAACAATCCCCGCGGCAAGAACGACGGCGAGCCCCCAGGCGGTTGCTCCAACCAGTGGCAGGCGCGTCCCGTATCTACCCCTGCCCACTCCACGTTTCCCGCGCATCAACCTCAACAACCCCACCCCGACATCACAGAAACCACATAACTTCGCAGAGTTAAGTTCTGGTTGCGTTGCGCTGTCAATGGTGATCTAGGACACGCATTGAATATGGTTCGTTTTGATGGGTTCAAGGCTTTTGCTTTCGAGCGATTTGAGAGCCTTCCGCCCGGATCTTCCTGTTGACACTCACCAGATACACGACCGGATGACCAAATGGCGCGATCCGTTCTTCCGCTGCCCGTCGAATCCGTGTCTTTGGCGCCACCATGCACACGCCTGGCGCGAGTTTTCATGGCGCTTGATCTGTTCGCCATAAATCTATCGGTATGCCTCCTTTGTTCTATTGATGCGAGACGGCGAACGTCCCGGAGCGTTGATGCTGCACGAGTGAACTGTTGGGGGAGAACGGGGAGTTGTCGCGCAGACGCGTTTGCTGGGGATGACACGCCGCCCATTCCGGCAAAGAAAGGGCTGGGAGGGGTGCGTGGTGTTCGTCCGTCGAGACGGCGTCGATTCCGGCCACCTCGCCCGTCCGAGCGGTTGACCAGCGCTGATGAAGATAGTCCGGCTGGAGCAGCACGGCGTGCCCGCCTCCGGAAGGGTGGAGGCGGGCACGGTGAGAGGGGGGCCGTAGTACGGCTAGTTCTTCGCGTACACCGGATCCGTCGCGGGCTGCGGCGCGGTTTCTGGAGCCGCTTCGCTGAGGCCGAAGCGGTTGTGGAACTTACGGAGGAAGCCCGGGGCGTACCAGGCCGAGCCGCCCAGGAGGCGCATCGCCGCCGGGACCAGGATTCCTCGTACCGCCACCGCGTCGATCAGGATCGCCAGGCCGCTGCCCAGGCCGAACATCTGCATGAAGCTGAGCTTCGCCGTGCCGAAGGCGAAGAAGCTCACCGCGAGCAGGCAGGCCGCCGCCGTGACGATGCGGCCCGTGTGGCCGAGGCCGTGGGTGACGGCGGACTCGTTGTCCTCGCCCCGGTCGTGGAGTTCCTTGATACGGCTCGTCACGAACACTTCGTAGTCCATCGACAGGCCGAATGCGATGCAGAACATCAGCACGGTCATCGACACCTCCATGGGCTGCGCGGTGAAGCCGAGCACGGAGGACAGATGCCCGTCCTGGAAGATCCAGGTCATCACACCGAGGGTCGCGCCCAGGCTCAGCATGTTGAGGACCAGTGCGCGCAGTGGCTGGATGATGCTGCCTGTGAACAGGAAGAGGAGCAGGAAGGTCGTGACCGCGACCAGTGCCACGGCGAGCGGGAGACGATCCGCTATGGATGCCTTCGAGTCGACCAGTTCGGCGTCAACTCCGCCCACCAGGGGGTGAGTTCCCGCCGGAGGGGCGACCGCTCGTACCTTCCCGACCAAGTTCTGCGCCTCGTCCGACTTCGGGGTCAGGGTGCTGACCACGTTGAGTTGCTGGGCGTCGGGACGGCCCAGGGCCGCCGCGGCGGGGCCCGTTGACGTGGGTCGGCCGTCTGCGTACATCCCCGCGCTCGTCTCTACGCGGATCACGCCCTGGAGCGTGGACAGTTCGGTCGCGTACGACGCCAACGGGGCCCGTTCCAGCGGCTTGTCGACGACTACCCGCAGCGCCGCGTCGTCGTTGCCGTTGAACTTTTCCCTCAGCACCGACGACACTTGGCGGCTCTGCGCCGCCTCCGGCAGCACCCGTTCGTCCGGCGTTCCGAAGGTGATGCCGAGCAGCGGGCTCGCGGCCAGCAGCAGGACGGCGAGCACCGGCAGCGCGGTGAGTGCGGGCCGCCGCATGACCGTGCCGGCCAGCCGGCCCCACAGAGGTGCCCGACCGTCGTCGGAGCGCTGCGCGTTCACCCAGGGCAGGCGACCGCTGTTGACCCGGTGGCCCAGGACGACGAACAGGGCCGGCATGACAAACAGCGTGCTGAGTGCGGCGATGACCACCACGCCGATCCCGGCGTAGCCGAACGAGCGCAGGAAGTACTGCGGGAACACCAGGAGCGCCGCCAGCGCCGCCGCCACGGTGGCGGCGGAGAAGGCGACCGTACGGCCCGCTGTGCTCACCGTCCGCCGTACCGCGTCGTCCACACTCGCCCCCGTCGCAAGCTGCTCCCGGAAGCGGCTGATCATCAACAGGGCGTAGTCGATGCCGAGTCCGAGGCCCAGCGCCGTGGTCAGGTTGACCGCGAAGACCGACACATCGGTGACACTCCCGAGCACGAACAGCTCCGCGAACGTACCCGCGATGGCGATGAGTCCGATCACCAGCGGCAGCAGCGCCGCGACCGCGCTGCCGAAGACGAGCAGCAGCAGGATGAGTGTGAGCGGTACGGCGATGGCCTCGGCCAGGAGCAGATCCTTGCCCGACTGCGTACCCATCTCGCTGGTCACGGCCGCAGCGCCACCCGCCTGGATCGTGAGCGTGTCCTCGTACGGCCCGTTGTAGGCATCGATCACGGCCTTCGCGTTCTCGTCCCGCTCGATGCCATCACCCACCACGTGGGCAAGGACCACGGCCTCGCGGCCGTCCTCGGAACGGAGGTCAGGACTGGCCGTGTCCCAGTACGAGACCACGTTCTCCAGGTTCTTCTCCTCCTTGAGGTCGGCCACCAGGTCCCCGCCGCTCTTCCGCGCGGCCGGCGCGTCCACACCACCGTCCGGCGTACGGACCAGCAGGACCAGATTCGTCTCCCCGCCGAACTTCTCGTCGATGACCGTCTTCGCTCGGCTGGACGCGGAGGCCGGGTCGTCGTACCCCCCGCCCAGCAACGTGCCGAACGCGCCCGCCCCCAGGGCACCCATGAGGGCCACAGCCACGACAGCGACGACAAGTACCAGCCGGGAACGGCGAATCGCCAGCTCGGCTATGCGTTCGAACACGCTCGATCTCCTTCACCTGTGATGTTCCGTACGGCGAAAACGGCGCGCGGCAGCCCGAGTTGACGAACACGGGGACCGGCGCGGTGTGCGGTGTCGCACTCTCTGTCGCCGTGAGAAACGTTAGTGACGTGTCAGGAGATTTGGCAGTGTTAGATTTTCCTCATGCCCGCACAGAAGCCCCCCATATCCACCGCCCAGCCCTCCCTGCGCGAACGCCGCCGCGCCACCGCCACCCAGGAGATCCTGGACGCCGCCGAGCGCCACATCACCGAACACGGCCCCGCGGCGCTCTCGCTGCGGGCGGTCGCGCGCAGCCTCGGCATGACCGTGCAGGCGCTCTACCACTACTTCCCGAGCCGGGACGCGCTCGTCACCGCGCTGGTCACCAAGGGGTACGACGACCTCGCCGACGCCGTACAGACCGCCGTAGACACCGCGCCGGCCCACTCCCCCGTACTGCGCCTGGTGATAGCAGCCGAGGGCTACCGCCGCTGGGCCATCGCCCACCCCGAGCGCTTCCAACTCCTGTACGGAACACCGCTGCGCGACTACACGGCACCCACCGAGGGCCCGACCACCCAGGCAACCCGCCGGATGAGCGCGATCTTCGAACGCGAGATGTTCGGCGCCTACACCGAGGCACAACTGGCCGCGGCCGACGCCCCCACCCTCTCGCCGTCGCTCCACACCTACCTGAACCAACTGCCCCACTACGGCGAAGGCCACCTCCCACCCCCCGCGACCGCGCTCCTGATGAGCGCCTGGGGCCACCTGCACGGCCTGGTCGTCCTGGAGGTCTTCGGCCACACCTCATTCCTGGGCGACCACCAGGCCGAACTCTTCCACCTGGCGATGGAAAACCTGCTCACGGACATCCACCGCCGCATTGCGCACGCCTGACCCCACCGGCCAGAACAACAGGGATCCCCAGGACATGGAAAAGCCCCCGCCGGCCGTCGGGGTCGTGCTGGCCGGGCGGGGGTTCTCGGCAGCGTCAGGCGAGGCGGTTCACCAGGGCGTCGTACTCGTCCCACAGGGCCTTCGGGGTGTGGTCCCCGAAGGTGTTGAGGTGGCGGGGGATGAGGGACGCCTCGTCCCGCCAGATCTCCTTGTCGACCGTGAGGAGGAAGTCCAGCTGGGTGTCGGTGAGTTCGAGGCCCTCCGTGTCCAGGGCCGCCCTCGTCGGCAGGATGCCGATGGGGGTTTCCACGCCCTCCGCCGTGCCCTCAAGGCGTTCCACGATCCACTTCAGTACGCGGCTGTTCTCGCCGAAGCCGGGCCACACGAACTGGCCGTCGTCGTCCTTGCGGAACCAGTTCACGTAGTAGATCTTCGGCAGGGCCGCCGGGTCCCTGCCCTCGGCCACCTCCAGCCAATGGGCCATGTAGTCACCCATGTTGTAGCCGCAGAACGGCAGCATCGCGAAGGGGTCGCGGCGCAGTTCGCCGACCTTGCCCTCGGCCGCCGCCGTCTTCTCCGACGCCACGTTCGCGCCCAGGAAGACGCCGTGCCGCCAGTCGAAGGACTCCGTCACCAGCGGTACGGCGGAGGCGCGCCGGCCGCCGAAGAGGATCGCCGAGATCGGTACGCCCCGGGGGTCCTCCCACTCCGGCGCGATGATCGGGCACTGGCCCGCCGGGACGGTGAAGCGGGCGTTGGGGTGGGCCGCCGGGGTGTCCGACTCCGGTGTCCAGTCCTGGCCCTTCCAGTCCGTGAGGTGCGCGGGCGCCTCCTCCGTCATGCCCTCCCACCAGATGTCACCGTCGTCGGTGAGCGCCACGTTCGTGAAGACGGAGTTGCCCCACAGCGTCTTCATCGCGTTGGCGTTGGTGTGTTCGCCCGTGCCGGGCGCGACGCCGAAGAAGCCGGCCTCGGGGTTGATCGCGTACAGCCTGCCGTCCTCCCCGAACCGCATCCACGCGATGTCGTCGCCGATGGTCTCCACCGTCCACCCGGGGACGGTCGGCTCCAGCATCGCGAGGTTCGTCTTGCCGCACGCGGACGGGAACGCCGCCGCCACGTACTTCGACTCCCCCCGGGGCGGGGTGAGTTTGAGGATCAGCATGTGCTCCGCGAGCCAACCCTCGTCGCGAGCCATGACGGAGGCGATGCGCAGCGCGTAACACTTCTTACCCAGCAGGGCGTTGCCGCCGTAGCCGGAGCCGTACGACCAGATCTCGCGGTCCTCGGGGAAGTGCGAGATGTACTTGGTGGAGTTGGACGGCCACGGCACGTCCGCCTCGCCGGGCGCGAGCGGCGCGCCCAGCGTGTGGACGGCCTTGACGAAGTCGCCGTCCTCGCCCAGCTCCTGGAGTACGGCGCTGCCCATGCGGGTCATCGTGCGCATGGAGACGGCGACGTACGCGGAGTCCGTGATCTCGACGCCCATCGCCGAGAGCGGTGAACCGATCGGGCCCATGCAGAACGGCACGACGTACATCGTCCTGCCCCGCATCGCGCCCCGGAAGACCCCGTCCTCGCCGGTGAAGACGTCCCGCATCTCGGCGGGGGCCTTCCAGTGGTTGGTCGGGCCCGCGTCCTCCTCCTTCTCGGAGCAGATGAACGTACGGTCCTCGACGCGTGCCACGTCGGACGGGTCCGAGGCGGCGTAGTACGAGTTCGGCCGCTTGACGGCGTCGAGCTTGGTGAACGTGCCCTGTGCGACGAGCTCCCCGCACAGGCGCTCGTACTCCGCCTCGGATCCGTCGCACCAGACCACCCGGTCCGGCTGGGTGAGGGCGGCGATCTCGTCGACCCAGCGGTTCAGCTCACGGTGGGGGGACGGGCCGGCGGAGAGGGTGGAGGCGGTGGAGACGGAAGAGACGGAGGCGCTGGGGGCCGTTGTCGGGAAGGTGGAGGTGGTGGTGGAGGTGGAGGGAGCCGCGATGTCGCGCGCCACGATTGCTCCTAAATGAGGGATTTGAGGTTGTCTACCCCATGGGGGCCTCGACCCGGACGACTTCGTAGCCCGCTCATCCGGTGCCGACCACACTCATTTGATCATCCGACGATAGCGCCCATCTGTCCATAGGGCCTCACATGTGAGCATGACCACTGCCGCGTGGCGGCCACCGGCACCCGCGAGCCACCTCCCGGTCACCCACCCGCCCGCTTTGTACTGAAACGTAACCTACGGTGGCGTAGGTAGCATGACCGTATGACTCCCGCCGCACCCGACTCCTTCGCGAACCCCCCACAGCCTGCCGAAGGGGGACCGGTCGAGATCCAGCTGCCGAGCCCGGTCAAGCCCAAGCTGCGCGGCTGGCTGCACGCGGGCATGTTCCCCGCCGTCCTGGTCGCGGGAGTGACCCTGATCGTCCTGACGGACTCGGTACGGGCCCGGGTCGCCTGCGGGATCTACGTCCTGACCGCCTGCCTGCTCTTCGGCGTCAGCGCCATATACCACCGGGGTACGTGGGGGCCGCGCGGCGAAGCCGTCCTGCGCCGGCTCGACCACGCCAACATCTTCCTCATCATCGCGGGCACCTACACCCCGCTGACCATGCTGCTGCTCCCCGACGCGTCGGGCCGCGTCCTGCTCTGGGCCGTCTGGATCGCCGCCCTGGCCGGCATAGCCTTCCGCGTCTTCTGGGTCGGCGCCCCGCGCTGGCTGTACACCCCCTGCTACATCGCGCTCGGCTGGGCCGCCGTCTTCTTCCTGCCCGACTTCATGCGTGCGGGCGGCATCGCCGTCCTCGTCCTCGTGATCGTCGGCGGTGTCCTCTACAGCGCGGGCGGAGTCATCTACGGCCTCAAGCGCCCGAACCCGTCACCGCGCTGGTTCGGCTTCCACGAGGTGTTCCATTCCCTCACCCTGGCCGCGTTCATCGTGCACTTCATCGGGATCTCGCTCGTGGCGTACGAGTACTCCTGATACGAGTAGTACTGATACGAGTAACTGATACGAGTAGTACTGGTCCGGTTGCTGACCGCCTCCTGATCCCCCTGCCCGGACAATGAGCGTCATGGCCGCCCCCTCGCACCACCCGCTCCAGGACCCTCCGCCGCGCCCCGGCCTCCGCGAGCGCAAGAAGCTCAGGACCAGGACCGGCATCCGCCGGGCCACGCACCGGCTCATCGCCGAGCAGGGGTACGAGGCGACCACCGTCGAGCAGATCGCGCGGGCGGCGGAGGTCTCCCCCTCCACGGTCTTCCGCTACTTCCCGGCCAAGGAGGACATCGTCCTCTCCGACGAGTACGACTCCGTCCTGGCGGCCGGGTTGCGCGCGCGGCCCGCCGGGGAGTCGCCCCTCGACGCGCTGCGGTTCACCCTCACCGACGCCCTGCGCACGCTCCTGGCGGAGGACCGCGACGCGCTGGTCCAGCGCACCCGGCTGACGGTGGAGGTCCCCGCGATCCGCGCCCGGACGGCCGAGACCAGGGCGGTGACGGTCCGACTGCTCACCGCCGTGCTGGCCGAGCGCACCGGCCGGGCCCCCGGTGACCTGGAGCTGCGCGTCCTCACGGCGGCGGTCCTGGGCGCTCTCGGCGAGGCGACCCTCTCCTGGGGCGAGCGCGGCTGCCGCGACGATCTGCCCACCCTGATCGAACGTGCGTTCGGCGCGCTGGAGAGCGGTCTACGGCTCCGAGAACGGCAACCGTGACCGTACGTAACACCCCTGACCACACCCTCACCCCCCGCCCCTCACCCGAACCGGGGCGTCAGCCGTACCCTCGCCGTGATCGTCTTGGGCCGCTGGTACTCGTGCAGCGCCAGCGTGCTGAGGTCCGTACCGTGCCCCGACGCGCCCCGGCCCCCGTGCGGCAGCTCCGCCGTCTGGACCAGGTGGCAGTTGAGCCACGCCTCCCCCGCGTTCAGCCGCGCGGCCAGGTCGAGCCCGGCCGCGATGTCCCGCGTCCACACGCTCGCGGCCAGCGCCTGCGGCACCCCGTTCGCCAGGGCGACGGCCGCCTCGACACTCTCCGCCGCCTGTACGGTCAGCAGCGGGCCGAACACCTCTTCCACCACCGCCGGATCGTCGTCGGGCAGCTCGGAGAGCACCCGCGCCGCACGCCAGTAACCGCCCTCCTCCCCTTCCGCCGGGACGAGTTGGCCGGCCGCCGACACCTTCGCCGCCGAGCGGGCGACGATACGGTCGTAACGCGCCGCCTGGTCCGCGTTGTTGAGCGGACCGAAGTCCCGCCCCGCCTCCCGCTCGCGCATCGCCCCGGCCAACTGGGCGACCACCGCTGCGTGGTTCTCGCGCAGGGTGATCACCCGGGCGGGTACGGCGCAGCTCTGACCGGCGTTGTACGTGGTCGCCTCGGCCAGCTCCTTCCAGGTGTCCTCCGGGGCGTCCGGCAGGACAACCACCGGGCTGTTGCCTCCCAGTTCGAGGCTGACGCGCCGCGTGCCGGCCCGCGCCGCGACCTCCGCCCCGGCGACCGCGCTGCCGGTGAAGGCGATCAGGTCCACGTCCGCCGCCACCAGCAGCCGCCCGGTGTCCCGGTCGCCCGGCAGCGTCTGCACCACGCCGTCGCCGAGCGCCT
>NZ_WWJY01001169.1 GCF_009865405.1 Streptomyces sp. SID3212
AACGGCGCGGGCAAGTCCACCCTCATCAAGACGCTCACCGGAGTGCACCGGCCCCACCGCGGCACCGTGCTCCTCGACGGCGAACCGGTGACGTTCCACGGTCCCGCCGATGCCCGGGATGCCGGGATCGCCGTCATCTACCAGGAACCCACCCTGTTCCCCGACCTGTCGATCGCCGAGAACATCTTCATGGGCCGTCAGCCGAAGCGGTCGCTGTCCCGGATCGACCGCAGGGCCGTACAGGAGTCGACAGCCGCCCTGATGCGGCGGCTCGGCGTGGACCTCGATCCCGGCCGGCCGGCCCGCGGGCTGTCCCTCGCCGACCAGCAGATCGTCGAGATCGCCAAGGCGCTCTCCTTCGACGCGCGGGTCCTCGTCATGGACGAGCCCACCGCGGCCCTCACCGGCAGCGAGACCGCGCGCCTGTTCACGGTCGTACGGACCCTGCTGCGCGAGGGGGTCGCCGTGCTCTTCGTCTCGCACCGGCCGGAAGAGATCTTCGAGCTGTGCGGGCGGGTCACCGTCCTGCGCGACGGCCGCCGGATCTCCTCGGCCCCGCTGGCCGGCCTCACCGAGGAGGACCTGGTCAGGAGCATGGTCGGCCGGGACCTGGGTGACCTCTACCCCAAGCAGGCGGCGGAGGTCGGCGAGGTCGCCCTGTCGGTGCGCCGGCTCACCCGGGAGGGGGTGTTCCGGGACATCTCGTTCGACGTCCGGCGCGGCGAGATCGTGGCGCTGGCCGGCCTGGTCGGCGCGGGGCGCAGCGAGGTGGCGCGGGCCGTCTTCGGGGTGGACCGGGCCGACGCGGGCCGGGTCGAGGTCAACGGCGTCGCCCTCAGGCCCGGCTCGCCGACCGCCGCCATGGACGCCGGACTGGCCCTCGTACCCGAGGACCGGCGGCAGCACGGACTGGTCATGGAGATGTCCGTCGAACGCAACATCGGCCTCACCGGACTCGGCGACCTCGGCAGGGGAGGCATGGTGCGCCGGGCCCTGGAACGGGGCCGGGCCACCGACTGGGCCGTACGCCTCCGGCTCACGTACCACCGGCTCACGGATCCCGCCGCCGTCCTGTCCGGCGGCAATCAGCAGAAGGTCGTGCTCGCCAAGTGGCTCGCCACCCACCCTTCCGTACTGATCGTGGACGAGCCCACCCGGGGCATCGACGTCGGTACGAAGGCCGAGGTGCACCGGCTGCTCTCGACCCTCGCGGGCGAGGGCCTCGCGGTCCTGATGATCTCGTCCGACCTCCCCGAGGTGCTGGGCATGGCCGACCGGGTGCTCGTCCTGCACGAGGGGCGGCTCACCGCCGAGATCCCCCGCGCGGAGGCCACCGAGGAACGGGTGATGGCGGCGGCGACCGGGCGCGCCCGGAAGGCGGCGGCATGACCACCCTGACCGGCGGACCCACCACGACCCGCCCGGCGGACCGCTCCGCCCGCTCCTTGGCCGACGCGGTCCTCCGGGCCAGGGAGATCAGCATCGCCGGGGCCCTGGCCCTGCTGATCCTCGGCACGTGGCTCGCGAATCCGCGCTTCCTCGACGGCCAGGGGGTCAAGGACCTCCTCCTCAACGCCTCCGTCCTGGTGCTGCTCGCCGTCGGCCAGTCGGTGGTGGTCCTCACCCGCAACATCGACCTGTCGGTCGGCTCGGTCGTCGGGCTCTCCGCCTTCGCGTGCGGCACGTTCGTCTCCGGCACCGACCACGGCGTGCTCGTGGTCATGCTGCTGGGGACCGCCATCGGCGTGGTCTGCGGGCTGGTCAGCGGCGCGCTCGTCAGCTTCGGCCGGGTCCCCGCGCTCGTGGTGACGCTCGGGATGCTCTACATCATCCAGGGGGTCGACTACTGGTGGGCGCAGGGCGACCAGATCAGCGCCACCGACGTGCCGCGGCCGATCCTCGACCTGGGCAGCGGCAGCGTCCTGGGCGTCCCGTACCTGCCGCTGATCACCCTGGTGCTGCTCGCGGGCACGGCGTACTTCCTGCGGAGCTACCGCTCGGGCCGTGAGCTGTACGCCATCGGCTCCAGCCCCGAGGCCGCCCGCCTCGCGGGGGTGCCGATCCGGCGCCGGATCCTCGCCGCGTACGCCTTCTCCGGGGCGGTGGCGGGCTTCGCCGGCGCTCTCTGGCTCGCCCGCTTCGGCACGGTGGTCGCGGACGACGCGCACGGGTGGGAACTGACCGTGGTCAGCGCGGTGGTCGTCGGCGGGGTCGCCATCACCGGCGGGGTCGGCACGGTGTGGGGCGCCGCGCTCGGCGCGCTGCTCCTCACCACCATCGGGAGCGCCCTGGTCGTGCTGAAGGTCGACGCGTTCTGGCAGGGGGCCGTCACCGGCGCGCTGCTGCTCGCCGCGATCAGTGTGGACCGGATCGTGAACCTGCGGACGACCGCGGCGCTGAGGAAGAGGAGCGCCCGTCATGGCCATGGCGCCTGAGACCGACACCGTCCCCGCCTCCTCGTCACGCGGACCCGTCGGCGCGTGGGTCAGGTCCACCGCCGTGCGGTGGGACACGGCGGTCGGTGTGCTGCTGGTGGCGGTGTTCGTCGTCGGACTGGCCGGCACGGACGGCTTCGCGTCCGGCGGCAATCTCGCCTTCGCGTTCAACGACATGGTCGAAGTCGCCCTGATCGCCCTGCCGATGACCCTGCTGGTGGTGGCGGGCCAGATCGATCTGTCGGTGGCGTCCCTGCTCGGTCTGGGCAGCGCGCTGACCGGGGCGCTGTGGAACGCGGGGTGGGCCTTCGAGATGATCGTGCCCGTCGTGCTGCTGACGGGAATCGCGGGCGGCCTCCTCAACGGCTGGCTCGTCACCCGCGTCGGACTCCCCTCGCTCGCCGTGACGATCGGGACGCTCGCCCTCTACCGGGGCCTGGCCTCCGTCGTGCTCGGCAGCGACGCCGTGACCGACTTCCCGCACACGTACGCCCGTTGGGCCGTCGACACCACGACGATCCCGGGCACGTTCGTCACGTACCCGGTCGCGCTGTTCCTGGTGCTGGCCGTCGTCACGGGCGTGGTGCTGCACCGCACCGCCTTCGGGCGCTCCCTGTTCGCGATCGGCGCGCAGGAGGAGGCGGCGTACTTCGCGGGGATCCGCGTGAAGCGCTTCAAGCTGATCCTCTTCGTGGTCACCGGGCTGTTCTCGGCCTTCGCCGGCCTCGTCTTCACCCTGCGGTACGGCAGTGCGCGCGCCGACAACGGGCTGGGGTTCGAGATGCTCGTGATCGCCTCGGTGCTGCTCGGCGGCATCGACTTCGACGGCGGCAGGGGCACGCTCTTCGGGGCGGTCGCCGGGGTGCTGCTCATCGGCGTCCTCAGGAACCTGCTCACGCTCAACGACGTGGCGAACGAGGTCCAGGTCATCGTGACCGGCCTGCTGCTCGTCGGGTCCGTCCTCACCCCGCGGGTGGTGGCCGCCGCGGTCGAGCGCCGGCACCGGCGTGCGGCCGGCGCGGGGACCGTACCGCCAGAGTCCGAAGCGTCCTCCCCCTCTCCCGCGTCCCGACCCCAGCGGTCTTGACCCACCGATCCTGACCTCACCGGTTTCGCCGAACCCTCCGAAAGGGTCCTCCCGCCATGATGCTCCGTACCGCCGCCCGACGCCGGACGGCCGCCACCGTCGCGGCGGTCTGCACGCTCGCCGTGGCCCTCACCGCCTGTTCCGGCACCACCAAGGACAGCGCGGCGAAGGACAGCGGCAACGCGGGAGGCGCCGCCACCGCGAAGGCCGACCCGGACGCCCCCCTCAAGAAGGGCCTCAAGCTGGCCTTTCTGCCCAAGCAGGTGAACAACCCGTACGAGAAGATCGTCGACGAGGCCGGGATCGCGGCGGCCGAGGAGTACGGCGGGACGGGCAAGGAGGTCGGCCCCTCGGACGCCGGCGCGTCCTCCCAGGTGTCGTACATCAACACCCTCGTCCAGCAGCGCCAGGACGCGATCCTGATCGCGGCCAACGACCCCAACGCGGTGTGCGGCCCGCTCCGGCAGGCCATGGCCAAGGGCATCAAGGTCGTCGCGTACGACTCCGACACCGCGAAGGACTGCCGGCAGCTTTTCATCAACCAGGCCGGTTCCGAGGAGATCGGCCGCGGTCTGGTACGGAACCTCGGCAAGCAGCTGAACCACCGGGGGAAGATCGCCATCCTCTCCGCGACCCAGAACGCCACGAACCAGAACACCTGGATCAGCTTCATGAAGGAGGAGTTGAAGCTGCCGGAGTACCGGGACATGAAGCTCGTCAAGGTCGCCTACGGGGACGACGACGACCAGAAGTCCTTCCAGCAGACGCAGGGTCTGCTCCAGGCGTACCCGGACCTCAAGGGCATCATCTCGCCGACCACCGTGGGCATCGCGGCGGCGGCACGCTACCTGAGCGATTCGGCGTACCGGGGCAAGGTGGTCCTCAACGGGCTGGGCACCCCGAACCAGATGCGGACGTACGTCAAGGACGGGACGGTCGCGCAGTTCTCGCTGTGGAACCCGGAGGAGCTGGGCTACCTCGGCTCGTACGCGGCAGCCGCACTGGCCTCCGGGCAGATCACGGGCGCGGAGGGCGAGAGGTTCACGGCGGGCCGGCTCGGCGAGTACACGGTCGGCAAGGACGGGGAGGTCATCCTCGGCAAGCCGACGGTCTTCGACAAGAACAACATCGACACGTTCGACTTCTGAGAGCGAGCCGCGGTGCAGACCCCGGGGCGCGACCGCGTGTCGTACCGCCGGCGCGGTGTGTGGTCCCTGCCATCGTCGACCTTCCGGTCCGTCACGCCGAAGGAGCCGTCATGACCGTCCGTACCCCCGCCGTCGCCCGCACACCCCGGATCGGGCTGGTCGCGGGAGGACTCGGCGCGTACTGGCCGCAGTTCCCCGACCTCCTCCCCCAGCTGCGCCGCTCCGCCGCCCGGGTCACCGAACGCATGCGGGAGTTCGACGCCGAGGTCGTCGACGTCGGCTTCATCTCCGACGCCCAGGAGGGCGCCGAGGCGGCGGAGAAACTGCGCGCGGCCGACTGCGACCTGATCGTCGGCTTCCTCACGACGTACATGACGGCGAGCATGCTCGTCCCCGTCGCCCGGCGCGCCGACGCGCCCGTGCTGCTCATCAACCTCCAGCCCACCCCGTCCATGGACCACGCCTCCTTCGACACCGGTCAGTGGCTGGCGTACTGCGGTGCCTGTCCGCTGCCCGAGATGGCCAACGCCTTCGAACGGGTCGGTGTGCCGTTCCGCTCGGTCTCCGGGTATCTGGAGGACGAGCGGGCGTGGCAGCGCATCGGCCGGTGGATCCGGGCGGCGGGGGTACGGTCCGTCCTGCGCAACGGGCGGCACGGTCTGATGGGCCATCTGTATCCCGGGATGTACGACGTCTCCACCGACCTCACGATGGTGACGGGCAACCTCGGGGGCCATATGGAGGTCCTGGAGTTCGACGACCTGCGGGTACGGGTGGAGCAGGTCGGCGACCGCGAGCTGACGGCGAAGCTGGACGAGACCCGCGCGGTGTTCGAGCTGGCCGACTCGGTGGTCGAGGACGATCTGCGGTGGGCCGCGAGGGTGGCCGTCGGACTGGACCGGCTGGTCGCGGACTTCGACCTCGACTCGCTCGCGTACTACCACCGCGGTCTGGACGCGGAGGTCCACGAACGGCTCGGCGCGGGCATGATCCTCGGTTCGTCGCTGCTGACGGCGCGCGGTGTCCCGGCGTGCGGTGAGTACGAACTCCGGACCTCGCTCGCCATGTTGATCGCCGACCGGCTGGGCGCGGGCGGGTCGTTCACCGAGCTCCAGGCGCTCGACTTCACCGCCGGGGTGGTCGAGATGGGCCACGACGGCCCGGGGCATCTGGCGATCAGCGAGCGCAAGCCGCTGCTGCGCGGTCTGGGGGTGTACCACGGGAAGCGCGGCTGGGGCGTCTCGGTCGAGTTCGACGTACGGCACGGGCCGGTCACCCTGGTGGGTCTGGGGCAGACGCGGGACGGCCGCTACCGGCTGGTCGCGGCCGAGGGCGAGGTGGTGCCGGGACCGCTGCTGGAGATCGGGAACACCACCTCCCGGGTCGACTTCGGCTGCGATCCGGGCGAGTGGACCGACGCGTGGAGCGCGAGCGGGGTCGGTCACCACTGGGCGCTGGCGACCGGCCGGCTGCTCCCGGAGCTGCGGTGCCTGGCGGGGCTGACGGGGCTGGAGCTGGTGGAGGTCACCGTCTGACGCCACCGGAGTCAGGGCCGGTCCGGTCCCGGTCACGGCCGGTCAGGGCAGTACGGCCGTGGCGGTACGGGCCGATCGGCGCAGGCGGGCGGCGTCCTGGCTGGGCGGGGCACCGAACTGGCGCCGGTATTCCCGGCTGAACTGCGAGGAGTTGTCGTAACCGACGCGCTGGCCGACCCCGGTGACATCGCCGGGGTG
Source organism: Streptomyces sp. SID3212 (assembly GCF_009865405.1). Classification (GTDB taxonomy): domain Bacteria; phylum Actinomycetota; class Actinomycetes; order Streptomycetales; family Streptomycetaceae; genus Streptomyces. The sequence continues at coordinate 6,404 of NZ_WWJY01001169.1, forward strand.
GGTGGCCAGGAGGATGCGGGCCTCCTGGAGCCGGATCTGCTTCTGGAACTGGATGGGGCTCATCGCGGTCACCACCTGGAAGTTGCGGTAGAAGGCGGAGACGCTCATCCCCGCCATCCGCGCCACGTCCTCGACGCGGAACGGCTGCGCGTAGTGCTCCCGGATCCACCGCACCGCCCGCGCGACATGGCTGAGGCTGCTGTCGGCCAGGCCGAGTTGCCGGACGATGGCGCCCTGCTCCCCGGTGATCAGCCGCCACAGGATCTCGCGTTTGACGAGCGGCGCGAGCACCGCCCGGTCGCGGGGCTCGTCGATCAGGCGTACCAGCCGGATCACGGCGTCGAGCAGCGGATCCGGAGCGTCGCTGACGGCGATGGCGGGCAGCACGCTCCCGCCGCCGCGGGGGATGTCCCCCGGCCCCGCCCGCAACAGCAACTCGGCGACGGCGGCCGGCTCCAGCGTGAGCCCGAAGCCCACGGCCGGGTGCTCGGGGCTCGCGCCGACGAAGTGACCGGTGACGGGGAGGTCGACCGAGGTGACGAGGTACTGCCCGGCCCGGTAGTCGTGGACCCGCTCACCCAGTGCGAGGCGTTTCTCGCCCTGGGCGATGACCGCCAGGACGGTGCCGGACATCGACAGCGCGGGCGGGTCCGACCGCTCGATCTTCGAGATGAGTACGCCGTCGACGGGCGTGGTCCAGTCGGGCCGCGCGTGCCGGAGCAGCAGAGTACGGAGCTGGTCGAGGTACATGCCTCCATTGCAGCACACCGCCGGTCACCGGCTCCCGGGGAGAAGAGGATCGTGCAAGTGCCTGGGAGGATCGCTCTATCGTTTGTGCAGGTCAGGGCGATTCAATGGAGGCACGGACTTCCCCGCACCTCCTCTTCCTGAAAGAAGGCCCCCTGTGATCGCCACCTACGGATTCAACGCCACCCTGACCGCCAGGCCCGGAACGGGCGACGAGCTGGTCGACGTACTGCTGACCGGTCTGGACGAGGGCAACCCGGGTGCGAGCGAGTACTGCGTCGTCTACCTCGTCTCCCGCTCGGCCGCCGACCCCGACGTCGTGCACGTCACCGAGGGGTGGACGAGCGAGGAGGACCACCACCGGATCTTCGCCGGGGAGGCCGCGCAGGCCATCGTGGCGCGGATCGCGGGAATGCTGGCCGAGGAGTCCGCGTACACGGACTACGTACCGGTACGTGGCAAAGCCGCTTTCTGAACCCGCCGTCCCCCTCTGCCAACTCTTGGACAAGGAACCCACCATGACACTCGCCCGTCCCGGCATCGACCCCGAACTGCGCACGCTGATGGCCGACATGCCCCTCATGTCCGGGCTCACCCCGGAACTGCTGGCGCAGCTGCGCCAGTTCCCGCCGACACCGGTCGACACACTCCTGGAAGGGCGGAAGGTCGAGCGGCGCGAGGTCACCGTTTCCGGTGGGGACGGCGCACGGATTCCCCTGTCGGTCTTCTCCCCGGCGGTGACGGACCGCTCCACGGCGACCGGCCCCTCCACCGGGGCGCCGTGTGTCTACTGGGTGCACGGCGGCGGGATGGTCATGGGAGACCGCTTCTCGCAGCTCGACATCCCGCTGGAGTGGCTGGACCAGTTCGGCGCGGTTGTCGTCACCGTGGAGTACCGGCTGGCACCGGAGGCGACCGGCACGACCCTCGTCGACGACTGTTACCAGGGCCTGCTCTGGGTCGCCGAGCACGCCGGCGAGCTGGGTGTGGATCCCGGCAAAATCGTCGTCGCGGGCGCCAGCGCCGGAGGGGGCCTCGCGGCCGGGCTCACGCTGATGGCCCGCGACCGGGGCGCCCCGGAAATCGCCGCGCAGATGCTGATCTACCCGATGCTCGACCACCGCAACGTCACGACGTCGAGCCGGCAGTACGCGGGTGAGCCCGGCGTCTGGACCCGCGAGATGAACGAGTTCGGGTGGCGGTCCGTTCTCGGCGGCCTCCCCGACGAGGACGTGCCGGGTTACGTCTCCCCCGCCCACGCCGAGGACCTGTCGGGCCTGCCGACCACGTACATCGACGCGGGCTCGGCCGAGGTCTTCCGCGACGAGGACGTCGACTACGCGACCCGGATCTGGGCGGCGGGCGGCCAGGCGGAACTCCACGTCTGGGCGGGTGGCTTCCACGGATTCGACGCGCTGTACCCCCAGGCCCACGTCTCGACGGCGGCCCGCGGCTCACGCACCGACTGGCTGGGCCGCGTCCTGAACCGTGGGGTGTGAGCCCGGCTCGGCAGAGAGGCGGATCCGCCGGCCGCGGCCGACACCGCGGTCGCGTCGCGTCACGTCACGTCACGTCACGGGCGCGTACTAACCGGCGGCCCCGGCAGCGGCCTCCCGCGCCACGCGCTCCAAGCGGCCCCGGTACTCCTCCCACCACGACCGGTCACCCGGCGGCATGTTGTCGTTCCCCTCCGCCCTCCCGACGGCCCCGTCGATGAGCTCCCGGACGATGTCGGCATGGCCGGCGTGCCGGTGGGTCTCGGCGATCATGTGCACCAGGACGCGGTGCAGGGTCACCTGGGCGCGCTCCTCCGGCCACCACGGGACGTGCCCGATCGCGTCGAGCGGCAGCGCGGCGATCGTGGCGTCCGCGTGTCTCCACGACTCCCGGTAGAGCCCCACGATCTGTTCGCGGGACTCGTCCGCGGTGGCGTACATGTCCGCACCCGGCTCGGCGCCCTCCCCGTACCAGGACGGCGGCTCCTCGAAGAACGGTCGCCCGAACGTCTCGCCGAAGTACCCCAACTCCACGGCGGCGACATGCTTGACGAGCCCCAGCAGATTGGTCCCTGTCGGGGTCAGCGGGCGTCGGGGCTCGTACTCCGAAAGCCTGTCGAGCTTCCACAGCAGAGCGTCGCGCGCGGCTTGCAGATAGCGGAGAAGGTCGTCCTTCGCTGTCGAATCGATCATGCCGGAAGTGTCCCACCCCCCACTGACAACCGGGCTCCGGGAGCGCCGCCCGCCGGTCCGGCGGACCGTCTACCGTCCGCCCGTGGCGGCGACACGCTGGAACTCGACCACCCGCTTCGCGTCCGCCGCGTCCAGGACGATGCCGAATTCGGTGCGCAGCACCGAAGGCACCTCCTCGGCCGGGACGCGCCGCTTCTCGTGCCGGCCGTCCGCCTCCTCCGTCGTGAGCTCGTCCCCGATGAGCTGGAGCCGGCGCCCCACTCCGGGTTTCTGTGCGACGACCCGGCCGGTGAAGGGGGAACGGGGGTGGGTCGATGTGTACTGGTTGTAGACCGTGAAGTCGACGGCGAAGACAGGCGTCGCGTTGAAGCCGTACAGGTCGATCGGCTTGCCGTCACTGTCCAGTGACGGGCCGTGGAGGATCCATTCGTTCTCCGGGTCGCCCACGTGGGCGAGCTCGAAGGTACGGCCCCCTCGTTCGACGGGGGCTCCCGCGCGCAGCGGCAGAGGGGCGAGCGGGCAGGCCGCGCCGAAGCCGACGTCCGTGATCCAGGCGATGCCTTCGATGTCGACCCGGAGGAGGGAGTGGGTGACGGGACGGAGCAGGCCGGCGGCCATGCGGACCCGCGCGCCGAGACCGCTGACCGAGAATCCGATCTTCTCCAGGGCGGCGGCGAAGAGGAGGTTGTGTTCGTAGCAGTAGCCGCCGCGCTCCGACGCGATCAACTTGGCCTGGAGGGACGGCAGATCGAGAGGTACTCCGCGGCCGAGCACGATGTCCAGGTTCTCGAAGGGTATCGACTCGAGATGCGCGGCGTGCAGGCCGCGCAAGGTGTCGAGTGACGGTTCGAGTGGTCCGCTGTATCCGGTACGCGCGAGATAGGCGCCCAGATCGAGCAGATCGCTTTGCCACAGGGAGTCCGCCACGGGGGCACCTCTCGGATCGAAGGAAGCGAAGGAAACGAAGGAAGCGTCGGCGCCACGAGGACGCCGACGGCGAGGCGCGCGGGGCGTTCACGGGGCGTCGGACGGTGAACGCCTCTGATGATTCATCACATTGCCGAGGCCCGCCATGAATGGCGCGAATTCCTCACGGCCGACGCGGCGGGCGTGGACGCGATCGAGGAGGTGAACGGTGAAGGGTGTTCGCCGGGTGGACGGCCTCGCCTCGATAAGATGCACGGCGTGATCAATCCGTACGTACGTTCCAGCGATGTCGACGTCGCGACAGCCGGGGCACGTGCCGGCGCGGACGTGGTCCGTGACCTGTACGGCCAACGGCTGGCCCGCATCGACAAAGGCGACGGGGACTTCGCCACCACCGCCGACGTGAAGGCCGAGGAGGCGATCCTCGGCGTCATCCGTGCCGCGCGGCCCGACGACGCGGTGCTCGGCGAGGAGGGCGGGCAGCGGGGCGCCGCCGACGCTGGGCGGCAGTGGCTGGTGGACCCCCTGTGCGGCACGCTCAACTACGCCGTCGGCAGCATGCTCGTGGCCGTCAACGTGGCGTTGCGCGAGGGGGCGGCGGCGGTGGCCGACCCGTTCAGCGGCGAGGTCTTCTTCACCGACGGGGAGAGCGCGTGGGTACGGCACGACGGGGACGGCGACGTACCGCTGACGCCCACACCCGCCACCCGGCTGGTGGACGTCAACCTGGATCCGCCGTTTCCGGGTGCGCCGGGATTCCGGGCCGTGGATCTCCTGGCCCACCCCGAGTTCGTCGAGCGTTTCCGGCCGCGCGTCGTCTCCACGACTCTCGCGCTGGCCTGGGTCGCCGCCGGCAAGCGCGCCGCGTACGTCACCGACGGAGGCGACCTCTCCCAGAACGTCCACTTCGCCGCCGGGATCGCGTTGTGCCGGGCGGCCGGGTGTGTCGTCAGCGGGATCGACGGCGCCCCGATGGGCGAGGGCCGGGGGCTGGTGGCCGCCGCCGACGACGAGACCCATGAGCTGCTCATGTCGATGATCGGCGCACGATCCGCTCCGGAGCGGGGAAGCCGTTCGCGGTCCCGCGAAGCCGGGCGCTAGGGATGGGGTCGGCAGGGGCCGACCCCACTCTTACGGACTCCTCAGCTGCGTCACCCTCGTCCCCCGTCGAGGAAACGGAGCAGCACCGCGGCCTCCGCCCGGAGCCGCGCCGCCCGGTCGGCGTGCGCTGGCGCGGTCAACTGCGTTGCCCCGTCCAGCCGTTCGGCGACCTCCGCGCGTACGATCTCCACCACACGGCCCTCGCTCAGCTCCTGCCGCGCCGCCTCGGTGGCGCCGGCGCCGGACGGGGACTCCTCCAGGGCGACGCCTCGGAGATGAGCCGCGTCCACCGGCACCGCCTCCGCGTTGTCCAGCGCGCCGAGTGTCGCGCGAAGGGCGCTCACCGCGGCCTTGTCGCGGGCGCGCATCGCTTCCGGCAGTGCTTGACGCATACGAAGACGCAGAGACATGCCGGTGACCCTATGGCGGCGCCCCAGGACTCACCAAACGCGACGTCCGTACCGCCGCCCACCCGACGACGTCACGGCGTGAAAAGGCTCCAGTTCTCCGCCAGTTGGAACCCCATCGCCCGGTACAGCGGAACGCCCGGCGGACTGGCGTGCAGGAAGGCGGTACGCGCCCCCTCCTCGTACGCGTCACGCAACACCGCCTCCGTCGCCACTCTGCCGTAGCCGCGGCGGCGGTACTCCGGCGGAACCGCGATGTTGAACACACCGACAAAATCGTCCACCAGAACACCGAACGAGGTCGCCACCACGACGCCTGCCACCTCGGCCACATAAGCGCGCATCGCGACGTGATCCAGCACGGGGCGGGCCACGAACACGGAGAAGATCTCCTCCGGGCCCCCGTACCCGGCGGCCAACGCCGCCCGGTACAGGCCGGCTTCGTCACTCGACACGCTGCGGACCGTCGGCCCGTCGGCCGTGGATCCCCGCTCGGACCGCCCCTCGGCTTCGCCGAGTGAGGTCCGCATGCCGAGTGATGCCAGCATGAAGGGCAGGGTCGAACGCCGCTCCAGCCCGTGGCCGGCCGCCACTGCCACGATCCGGTCATCGACCCGCTCGCCCCGCACCTGCACACTCCACGGCACGGCCTCCAGCACCGTCGAAGCGGCGAATGCCGCGATCTCCTCGGGGTCGGCCTCGCGCGCGATGCCGATGACACCGTTCAGGAGAGGCATGGGAGCGCCGGTGACCAGCTCCGCCGTCCCGTGCGCGCCGATTCGGCTGGAACCGTTCGGCTGGGCCGAGGCGAACATCGCGAGCGCTGCCATCCAGGCCCGGGCCGCGGCGTCCGCGGCGTCTTGCGATACGACGTCATGAGCCACGACGCGACCGTATCATCTCGCCACAAAACGACCCATAGCGGGCCAGCGCAGCGCACTTCTGATTGATCGATCACATTCGCCGGCCACACCCCTTGACGTGGAAATCTTCAAAGTTGATAGTTTCATCAACAGGGCAATGCCGCTCGGAGGTCGCGATGTTCAGAACGCTCACCCACGGTCCCAGAACCGCCCACCAGGACCTCCACAGCGAGGAGGGCGCGCTGCGCGGCGAACACCGAGGACGGGCCCGCAACCCCGTGATCAAGGTCGCCGACCTGGCCTGGCTGGAGTTCCAGAAGCCCGATCTGGGCCGGGCCGAGGTCTTCGCCCGGGATTTCGGGTTCGCGATCGCGGCCCGTACGGACGAGGCGTTGTGGCTGCGCGGCACCTTCGCGGGCTCGCCCTGCATGGTGATCCGGCGCGGGCGCGCGTCACGCTTCATCGGCCCGGTCTTCCGCGCCGCGGAACGCGCGGACCTGGACCGGCTCGCCCGGGTCACCGGCTCCGCCGTACGTGACTCCGACGCGCCGACCGGCGGGCAGTGTGTCGACCTGCTCGACCCCTCCGGCTTCCCGGTCCGGGTGGCGTACTCCGCCGAAACGCTGGCGGGTCTGCCCGGCCAGCAGGCGCTCACCCTCAACTTCGGTACGGACCACCGCCGCGTCAACGCCACCCAGCGCCCGCCGCGGGAGCCGTCGCGCATCCAGCGCCTGGGGCATGTGGTCCTGGAGACCCGGGTGTTCGCCCGGGCCCTGAACTGGTACCTCGACACCCTCGGCATGATCGTCAGCGACTTCCTCTTCCTCGACGGACAGCGCGAGCGGGGTCCGACGATGGCGTTCGTCCGCTGCGACCGGGGAAGCGAACCGGCCGACCACCACACGCTGGCCATGCACCTCGGTCCCGGTACGGGTTACGTGCACTCCGCCTACCAGGTCACCGACCTGGACACGATCGCGGCCGGGGGCGAGTACCTGGCCGAGCGCGGGTACCGGCGCAGCTGGGGCATCGGGCGGCACGTCCAGGGCAGCCAGATCTTCGACTACTGGCGCGACCCCGACCACTTCATGCTCGAACACTTCGCCGACGGCGACCTGTTCTCCTGCGACGTCGAGCCGGGCTGGGCGCCGATGTCGGCGAGCGGGCTGGCCCAGTGGGGGCCGCCCGCCACCCGGGACTTCCTCGGCACCGCCCCGTCCCCGGCCCTGCTGCGCGACATCCTCGCCGCCCTGCGCGGCGACACCGAAATCGATCCCGCCCGTCTGACGGGTCTGCTGAAAGCGATGAACTCATGAGCACCAACGTCCTGCGCACCGCCGAGGGTTGGTGGGTGGTACGAGGCGACCGCGCCGTGCCCGTCGCCACCCCGGCCGTCACCACGGCCGACCTGATCGCGGACCGCGAGGCCGTCGGCCACGCCGTCGCCTCTCCCGAGGAGGGCACGGCGATCAGCGATCTGGCGGTGCTGCCGCCCGTCACCGTGCCCTGCCGCGTCGTTGCCCAGATGGTCAACTACCGCAGCCACGCACGCGATTCGGGCTTCACCGGCGACATCCCGCCGGCCTTCTTCCGCAAGGCGTCGGGCTCCATCAGCGGCCCCCACGACAGTGTCGTACGGCCGCCGCACGTACGACTGTTGGACTACGAGATCGAGCTCGGCCTGGTCATGGGGGCACAGCTGCCGATCGGCGCCGTCGTGGGCGACGGGGATCTGCCCTCGTACGTCGCGGGAGTTGTCCTCACCAACGACGTCAGCGCGCGTGATGTGCAGCTGACCAGGACGCAGTTCTACGAGAGCAAGTCGTATCCGACGTTCACCCCGACCGGCCCGTACCTGACCCTGCTCGACCCGGACGACTTCGCCCATCTCCTCGACCTGCGGCTGCGGTTGTCGGTCAACGGCGATCCGCGCCAGGACCGCACCCTGGCCGACATGATCGTCCGCCCCGCCGAGGCGCTGACCCTGCTGGCGCGCTTCCAGACCCTGGCTCCGGGGGACCTGCTGTTGACCGGCACGCCCGGGGGCACGGCCCTCAAGGCCCCGCCGAAGGCGGTCGAGAAGATCGGTGCGCTGCTGCCGCCCGCCATGAAGTGGAAAGCCTTCTTCAGGAGCCAGGCCCGTAATCCGCGCTATCTGAAGGAGGGCGACCTGATCACGGCGACCATCGCGACGCCGAACGGGCGGCTCGACCTCGGGGAGCAGCGCACCTCCGTGGTCGACGCCCGATGACTCCCGACGAGCCGCGCACGGCGGCCGAGGTGACGGACCAGGTGGGGGGCGAGGTCCCCGTGGTGATCGTCGGCGCCGGGCCCGTGGGGGTCACGGCCGCCCTGCTGCTCGCCCGGCACGGTGTCCGCAGCGTTCTCCTTGAGCGTCACACCGCCGTCTACCCCCTGCCGCGTGCCGTCGCCACGGACGACGAGGTCCGCCGTATCCTCCAAGCCGCCGGCGTGGAGGCCGCGTTCGCCTCGATCGCCCGCCCGGCCGCCGGGCTCAGGCTCCTGGACGCCCGCCATCGGGTGATCGCGGAGTTCCCCCGTACCGCCGAGGGGTCGCACGGATTCCCGGAGACCAGCATGTTCGACCAGCCGGAGCTGGAGGGGTTGTTGCGTGACGCCCTCGCCCGCCGCGCGGAATGCGAGCTGCGCGAAGGGGTGGAGGTGCTCGACGTGACGCAGGACGGCGACGGTCCCGCCCAGGTGTCCTACCGGGCGGTCGAGGGCGACGGGGAGGTCCGCTCCCTGCGGGCGGGCGCCGTCCTCGGTTGTGACGGCGCGAACAGTCTCGTCCGTCGGGCCATGGGTGCGCGCTGGGAGGATCTGCGCTTCGAGGAGGAGTGGACGGCGATCGATGTGCGTACCACCGCGCCCGTCCGTAGCTGGGGCGGCGTGGACCAGGTCTGTGATCCGCACCGGCCCGCCACCTTCATGCGGATCGGTGAGGACCGCTACCGGTGGGAGTTCCGCCTGGGCCGGGACGAGGGCCTGGACGGCGAGCACGGCCGGGAACGGCTCCGGTGCCTGGTCGCCCCCTGGGTCGACCTCGCCACGGCCGGCGACTTCGAGATCCTGCGCCAGGCGCGCTACACGTTCCGGGCGCGGATCGCGGACCACTGGCGCCGGGGCCGTCTCTTCGTTCTCGGCGACGCCGCGCACCTGACGCCACCGTTTGTCGGCCAGGGCCTCTGCGCCGGTCTGCGGGACGCCCACAACCTCGCCTGGAAGCTCGCGCGGGTGCTCGACGAGGGCGCGGACGACACTCTGCTGGACACGTACCAGCTCGAACGCAAACCGCACGCGAAGCACGTCATCCGCCTCGCCGTCGCCACGGGCTGGGCGATGACGGGAGGGCAGGACGCGGCGGCGGCCGCACGCCGTGCCCTGGTC
>NZ_WWJY01000116.1 GCF_009865405.1 Streptomyces sp. SID3212
CACGCGCCCGGCCCCGTGCCGCTGGTGCTCTCGCCGACCCGCGCCGAGGTGGCGTGCCCCCTGTGCGGTTCGGCGGACACCGAGGAGACCTCCCGGTTCGGCGCCACGTCGTGCAAGGCGCTGTGGCGCTGCCGCACCTGCCGCGAGCCGTTCGAGTACGTCAAGGAGATCTGATGGCAGACCTGTTGAGCCCGGCACCCGTACGGGCCCCACGGCGCCGGCCCGCCTTCCACCCGCTGCGCGTGGCCGAGGTGCGGCGGCTGTGCGAGGACGCGGTCTCCGTCGCGTTCGCGATCCCCGACGAACTGGCCGCAGAGTTCGCCTTCGCCCCCGGGCAGGCGCTCACCCTGCGCCGCCAGGTCGACGGACGGGACGAGCGGCGCTCGTACTCCATCTGCGCCCCGGCGGGCACCCCGCCGCGCATCGGGGTACGGGAAGTGCCCGACGGCCTGTTCTCGTCCTGGCTGGTCCACGAGGTGAGGCCGGGGGACGTCATCGACGTGCTGGCCCCCAGCGGTGCCTTCACCCCCGACCTCACCACGCACGGACACCACGTCCTGATCGCGGCCGGTTCCGGCATCACCCCGATGATCTCCATCGCCGAGTCGGTCCTCGCCGCCGACGACCGCTCCCGGGTGACCCTCTTCTACGGCAACCGCCGCACCAACTCCGTCATGTTCGCCGACGAACTCGCCGACCTGAAGGACCTCCACCCCACCCGCTTCCAGCTCGCCCACGTCCTCTCCCGCGAGCCCCGCGAGGCCGAGCTGCTCACCGGCCGCCTCGACGGCGACCGGCTCGCCGCGCTCGTCGACGGCCTGGTCGACGTCGCCGACGCCGGCCACTGGTGGCTGTGCGGCCCGCACGGCATGGTCCGCGACGCCCAGCGCGTCCTGACCGGGCTGGGCGTCCCCGCCGACCGCGTCCACCGCGAGCTGTTCTTCGCCGACGACGAGCCGGTACGGGAGACGCGCCACGTGGACGGCGTCGCCGAGGGCCCGGTCAGCCAGGTCACCATCACGCTCGACGGCCGCTCCACCACCGGCGCACTGGCCCGTACGGCCACGATCCTCGACGGCGCCCAGAAGACACGCCCCGACCTGCCGTTCGCCTGCAAGGGCGGGGTGTGCGGGACGTGCCGGGCCCTGGTCACCGACGGCAAGGCGGACATGCGCCGCAACTACGCGCTCGAACCCGCCGAGGTCGACGCCGGGTACGTGCTCACCTGCCAGACCTACCCCGTCTCCGAGACGGTGAGCGTCGACTACGACAGCTGAGGACTCAGTGCTTTCTGAACTTCTCGATCAGCGCGTCCGGGTCCACGCTGTTGCTGTCGGTCCCGATATTGCCGAGCTCGGTGTTCCCGCCGTGGTCCTCCCACATTTTCAGCAGTTCGAGCTGCCGTTCCCTTGGCAATGAGTTGACCCAGTCCTGATGGTCCGGTGAAATCTGGTCCATCAATTTGCTCAGCGCTTCCATGGCCATCGGATTCTCCTTTTCGGCCCCCGTACCACCCGGCGCACGACCCAACGGACGACACGTTCTCATGCCGTTCGACCTCTCGCCACCGGAGCCCGGACCGGGGCCCCGGTACGGCGAGACAAGGGCCGTGCTCATTCCGGTACGACGTAGGGGAAGCTGTCGCTCCGCTGGTCCTTGGTGGTCGCGGGGGAGAGGCCGCTGGGCACGGGCAGGTTGGTGACCAGGGACATCATCACCTCGGGTGCGTTGTCCGCGCGGGTACGGCCGTTGCGGGCGGCGAAGCCGAAGGAGGCCGGGGTGCCGACCACGTACGGCAGGACATCGGGCAGCAGGCGCATGGCGACGGTCTGCCCGTAGCCCGCGGGGTCGGCCGAGGTACCGGTGGCGGCGACCACGGCGGCGATCCGGTTGGCGATCGCCCGGCCGTCGGCGGCGACGTCCTCGGACGGGTGGCGGGTGTTGGCCGGGTTCGAGAAGTCCGTGTCGTCGGGCCAGAAGATCGGCCACATCATCGGGTTGCCGCCCCGGTTGATCTGCCGCCAGCCGCCGGCGTCGGTCGCCAGCTTGGTCGCGCACCACACCCCGGTACGGGCCCCGGGCCGCAACCGGTCATGGCTGTGGGGGACTTCGAGGACGATCGCTTCGACCGTCGTGCCGTCGAAGGTGTTCCTCGCCTCCCGGGGGTTCCAGGACGACAGGTCCACCGCGGTGCCCTTCCCCACGGCGCCGTTGACGAGGGAGAGCAGGGACAGGTCGACGTAGAAGGCATCCTGGACCCGCCCGGCCCAGGCGCGGATTCCGGCCCCCGTGGCCGTTTCGCCGGTACGGCCCTCCAGCACCAACTCGCCCTCGGCGGCGTCCCCTTGGGCGTCCGTGCCGGTCAGGGAGTGCAGGCGCAGCGCCTGCCGTCCGTTCGCGTCCGGCTCCCCGAAGGAGAAACGGTAGGTCAGGGTCTCCCGGTCGGCGCCGTCGAAGTGCACCTTGATCTCGTAGCGCGCCTCGTGGTGGAAGCCGGGCTCGGCGTGGACGCCGGTGATGTTCGAGTTGACGTCCATGACGAACACCGTGCTGTCCTCGCCGGGGAAGACGTAGAGGTCGTCGATGAACAGCTGGCCGTTCTGCGCCGCCAGCGGGGTGTCGAGGTGATGGGACATGACGGGTCCGTTCTCGTCGCGATCGATGGGCCGGGCTTTATGTCCCACTCATCCTATATCTCCCTATGTCGGAAGTGCTCGATCGAGTGATCGGCGGCATCTCCGATTCGGACTGGTGTGTGCGGCGTGCTTTCACAGGCGTGCACGGCGCGTTGAACGGTGGACCGCAATTCCCGTCCGGGTTCTGTGCGCTCTACCGAGGGCCGTGGACCGCGGTGAATGATGAACACACCGCAAGGGATCCGCTCGATTCCGTATATCCGTCCGCTGATCGGACGGGTGTGCGAGGAAAAGGAGTCCACGTTGTTGCTTCTCATTTCTCCGGACAGTGTCGAGGAAGCTCTCGATTGTGCGAAGGCGGCGGAGTATCTGGACATTGTCGATGTGAAGAAGCCCGACGAGGGTTCGCTCGGCGCGAATTTCCCGTGGGTCATCAGGGAGATCCGTGAGGCGGTCCCGGCCGGGACGCCGGTGTCCGCGACGGTGGGGGACGTGCCGTACAAGCCCGGCACGGTGGCCCAGGCGGCCCTCGGCGCGGCCGTCTCGGGAGCCACGTACATCAAGGTCGGCCTCTACGGCTGTACGACACCCGAACAGGCCGTCGACGTCATGCGGGGGGTCGTCCGGGCGGTGAAGGAGTACCGGCCGGAGGCGCTGGTGGTCGCCTCGGGCTATGCCGACGCCCACCGGATCGGCTGCGTCAACCCGCTCGCGCTGCCCGACATCGCCCGCCGCTCCGGCTCGGACGCCGCGATGCTCGACACCGCGATCAAGGACGGGACCCGCCTGTTCGACCACGTTCCGCCGGACGTCTGCGGAGAGTTCGTCCGCCTCGCCCACGAGTACGGTCTGCTCGCGGCCCTCGCCGGCAGCGTGAAGGCCGGGGACCTCGGTGAGCTGACCCGTATCGGCACGGACATCGTGGGGGTGCGCGGGGCCGTCTGCGAGGGGGGCGACCGCAACACGGGAAGGATCCAGCCGCAGTTGGTGGCCGCCTTCCGGGGGGAGATGGACCGGCACGCCCGGGAACACGCGGCTGCCGCCGCGGCCGCGAGCTGAGTGCCGGCATGCCGACACCCCAGCCCGCTCACACACCCGGGACCGGTGTGGACCGCTTCGCCGTCCTCGATCCGGCGACGGGCGAGGCCTTCGAGGAGGCCCCCGATCAGTCGCCCGGGGAACTG
>NZ_WWJY01001170.1 GCF_009865405.1 Streptomyces sp. SID3212
CAAAATCAAGCCCGTCCGGCGATTGAGGACAGCCCTGACCGCAGCGCGGTCACCCAGGCGCGCGGCCCACCGGCCCCAGAACGCCCGTCCGGCGATTGAGGACAAAAAGGGCCCCGGCCCCGGCCGGTCTACGAGTCCGTCGGGCCCAGGGGAAACGCGTCCGTCGCCATCGAGTCCATCACCGGCGGCAACGGCCGCAGCGGTGGTGGCATCACCGCCGCCTCCGAGTGCCCCCCGCACCCGTACGCCAGCGACACCACATGCCCGTCCGCCGGCGAGAACTCGTTCGCGCAGACCCCGAACGCCTGTCTCAGCGACCCCGCCAGCGGCAGCAGGAAGCCGCACGACACGCACGGCGCCGGCGCCGCCTGTGCCATCGGGGTCTTCGCGCCGAAGCTCTCGTCCCAGCGGTCCGCCGCCAGGTGCAGTCCGTACCGGGACAGCACCCGCGCCCGGCGCATCCCGAGCTCCTCCGCGACCGCGGCGATCGTCCCCCGCGCCGTACCGGACGGCGCACCGGCGGAGGACTCCGGCGACCACTCCGCCTCCGACGCCTCCGACGCGTCAGGAGCGTCCAACGCGTCCGACGCCCCCGGCGCCTCCGCCTCCACCAGGTCCGCCAGATTCTGCGGCGTCACCCCCGACGCCACCACCGAATTCGGCGGCGCCGACTCCTCCGCGTTGTACCCGGGCTCCAGCCGCAGGTCCTCCGCCTCGGTCGGCAGCAGGTCCCCGGGGCCCATGTCGCCGGGACGGAGCCGTTCGCTCCACGGCACCCATTCGGGTGCCAGCAGGGAGTCCGGGCCCGGCAGCAGCACCGTCTCATCGAGCGTGACGAGCTTCGCGCGGGACGCGCGGGTGACCGTCACCGCCCAGCGCCAGCCGCGGTAGCCGGGCTCCTTGCATTCGAAGAAGTGGGTGACGACCCTGTCCCCGTCCGCCACCGCCGTCACATGTTCCCCGACAACACCGGGGAAGGCCGCCTCCTCGGCAGCCGACCGGGCGAGGTCTACCGCCTCGGCGCACAGACGGTCAGGGGTTCGGCTTCGCGTCGTCGCAGCACTCACAGGTCTCGCTTCTCTCCTACGCCGTCTCACGGGTGCGCCGGCCGAGTAGCGATGTACGAGCCGAGGGCGGAGCGGACCAGAGGGCCGCATCGACGTCCACGCCCGACCTCTTCCCGGGCACACCTACCGTCATCCATTCTGCGGGATGACGAAGAGGCGCGCGGCCGAGAACAACCGCCGGTGGCGCGCTACGCACGCTACCCCCTCTCTCGCCCCCCGCCCACCTGCACGCCGTCTTTCCCGCACTTCCGGCCACACCGCAACAATGCCGTAACCCTGGTGAGGCCGGGCGAGAGGCGGGTTGCGGCGAATTTCGGCCCACTCCGAGAGTTTCCGGCGCGTCAGCCCGGAATCCCCGATTCGGCGTGACCCACGCCGCCCCGCCCCGGCGGAGCACGCCCGCGTGACCGGATGAACACCCTCCGCCCTCCCGGTGACACCCACGGTGACACCCCCCGCTCCTCCGTCATGGCACTGTCACGGCCCCGTCATCGACGGGATCGGTTCGCTTCCCCTGCGGGTGGGGCACTATGACGGGGTGGCAGCCGCAAGGTCGTCCGACGACGCCGGCCCGCTCCGCAGGACGGGGCGGGCTGTCGGGCATGCCCTGCGCCTGCCGTTCACCGCCTCCGCCCGGGGCATCCGCAAGGCCACCCACGCGCACGGAGCGGGCGAGTCCGGGCTCGGCAAGCTGATCGAGCTGCACGCCGTGAACGGCGCCGGTGACGTCATGATCACCGTCGCCCTCGCGTCGACCGTCTTCTTCTCCGTACCGACCGACGAGGCACGCGGCCGCGTCGCCCTCTACCTCGCCGTCACCATGGCGCCCTTCACCCTGCTCGCCCCCGTCATCGGCCCCCTCCTCGACCGGGTCCCCCACGGCCGGCGCGCCGCGATGGCCGCCGCCATGCTGACCCGGGCCATCCTCGCCATCGCCATGTCCACGTTCGTGGCCACCGGCGGCCTGGAGCTGTATCCGGCGGCGCTGGGCGTGCTCGTGGCGTCCAAGGCGTACGGAGTGGTCCGCAGCGCCGTCGTACCGCGTCTCCTGCCCCCGAACTTCTCCCTCGTACGGGCCAACTCCCGGGTGACCCTCGCCGGGCTGCTGGCCACCGGTGTCGCTGCTCCGATCGGCGCGGGCCTCCAGATCGTCGGCCCGCAGTGGCCGCTGTACGGCGCGTGCCTGATCTTCACCGGCGGCACGATCCTGGCGTTCACGCTCCCGCACAAGGTCGACTCGGCGAAGGGCGAGCGGAAGGCGCAGCTGGTACGGCACGGCGAGAAGCGGCCCAGCCTGCGCTCGGTGGGACCCTCCGTCCTGCACGGGCTCCAGGCGAACGCCTCCCACCGCGCGCTGTCCGGCTTCCTGACCTTCTTCCTCGCCTTCCTGCTGCGCGAGCACCCCCTCGCGGGGCAGAGCGCCGCCGTCTCCCTGGGCATCGTGGGGGTCTCCGCCGGGGTGGGCAACGCCCTCGGTACGGCCGTGGGCTCGCTGCTCAAGTCGCGCGGGCCCGAGCTGATCATCGCCACGATGCTGGGGCTCGCCCTGACGGCGGCGATCTTCGCGGCCGTCTTCTTCGGCGGGCTCGCGGTGGCCGTGCTGGGCGCGGTGGCGGGGCTCACCCAGGCCCTGTCGAAGCTGTCGCTGGACGCGACGATCCAGCGGGACGTGCCGGAAGAGGTCCGTACGTCCGCCTTCGCGCGCTCCGAGACGCTCCTCCAGATGTCGTGGGTGGTGGGCGGCGCGATCGGGATCGCCCTGCCGCTGAACGGCTCGCTGGGCATGTCCGTCGCCGCGGGCATCATGGGGCTCGGCGCGCTGGCGGCCGTACGGGGGCTGATCCGCACCTCGCGACCCGCGCCGTCCCAGCACCTGGGGCAGCACGGCTGACCGGAGGGCCGACATCCGGACGTCCGGACATCCAGGGACGTCACGAGGGACCACGCCCCACCACCCCGCATGCCCGCCCCCGGCGCGGCGCGGACTCCGGCGACCGATAACCTTCGGCCCATGACCGTTGCGTTCTTCTCTGGTAGGGGCCGCCGGGCCGGCGTCGCCCTCGGCGCTGTGTCCGCCGGACTCCTCGTCCTCGCCGCCTGTGACAAGCCGACGCCGCTCGCGACCGTGACCGTCGGCGACGACTCGTGGAACAGCGGGGCGAACTGCTACAACGACGGCAACGCCATCGCGCAGAAGGACCTCCTGAACTGCGTGAAGAGGAAGGCGGAGAACACCGTCAAGGTGAACTCCACCGACGAGGTCCACCTCGGCGTCGAGCCGTCCATCGCGGACCACAGCTGGGCCGTCATCGTGGACGGCACGCCGGTCTTCGACGAGCCGACCAAGAAGACGTACCGCACGATGACGGCCGCCGCGTTCTTCGCCCCCGACCCGCAGACCGGCCAGCCCGCGCCCAAGACGCGCCAGGTCAGCTTCCTCAAGATCGACGGCAAGTCGTTCAGCGGCGTGTGGAACTTCACCTTCGAGAAGACCTCCTGAGTTCCGGGAAGACCTCCTGAATCAGGAAACCCTCCTCACCCCGTCCAGGACCCCGAAGCCGACCCGCCGGAGGCCCCCGCCATGCACGTGCTCGTAGTGACGGCGGTGGCGGCCGAGGCGGACGCCGTCGTCGCCGGACTCGCCGGATTCACCGCCCTCGGGCTGCGGGAGATGACGGGCGGGTACGAGTTGCGGGGCCACGCCCAGTACATGCCGCGCCCGGCGTCCGTGCGGATACCGGTCGTCGACGTCCTGGTGGGCGGGGTCGGCCCCGCCGCCTCCGCCGCGGCCACGGCGACCGCGCTCGCGTTCTCCACCTACGACCCGCCGTACGACCTGGTCGTCTCGACCGGCATCGGCGGCGGTTTCGTGCCCCACGCGCCCCTCGGCTCGCTCGTCGTCTCCGACGCGATCGTCGCCGCCGACCTGGGCGCCGAGACCCCCGACGGCTATGTGCCAGTGGACGAACTGGGCTTCGGCCGTACGGTCCACCGCCCCGCCCCCGCGCTGTCCGGACGGGTGGCGAAGCTGCTGGCCGCGGATCCGGCGGTCCGGGTGGTCCTCGCGCCGGTCCTCACCGTCTCCACCGTGACCGGGACGGCCGCCCGCGCGGCCGAACTGACCCGCCGTCACCCGCGCGCCGCCGCCGAGGCGATGGAGGGGTTCGGTGTCGCGGAGGCGGCGTCGGGGCACGAGATCCCCTGTCTGGAGATCCGGGCCGTCTCGAACGCGGTCGGCCCGCGCGACCGGGGCGCCTGGCAGATCGGCCCGGCGATGGACGCGCTGCGGTACGCGTTCGCCGCGCTCACCCCCGTCTTCGAGGAGTCGTCATGACGTCACAGCCTCAGCCCGCCACCGAAGCCAGGCCCGAAGCCGGACCCGCGTCCGGGCCAGCGTCCGGACCCGTGCCCGCCCGCCCGCTCGACATCGCGTACTCGCCCT
The DNA here is from genome assembly GCF_009865405.1 of Streptomyces sp. SID3212. Lineage (GTDB taxonomy): Bacteria > Actinomycetota > Actinomycetes > Streptomycetales > Streptomycetaceae > Streptomyces. Next base: position 4,510 of record NZ_WWJY01001170.1, read on the forward strand.
GCCCCAACGACACCTTCGTCTTCGAGGCCTGGGCCCACGGCCGGGTGCCCGGCGCGCCCGGGCTCGACGTCACCTTCGCCGACATCGACATCACCAACGGCATGGCGGAGCGCGGCGAGTTCGACATCCTCAAGGTCTCGTACGCCGTCCTCCCGTACGTCCTCGACGAGTACGCGCTCCTCCCCTGCGGCGGCGCGCTGGGCCGGGGCTGCGGTCCGCTCGTGCTGACGAAGGAGGCCGGCACGGACCTCACCGGCAGGACCGTCGCCGTACCGAGCGAACGCTCCACCGCCTACCTGCTGTTCCGGCTGTGGGCGGCCGAGGTGGTCCCCGGCGGGGTGGGCGAGATCGTCGTCCTGCCGTTCCACGAGATCATGCCGGCGGTACGGGACGGCAAGGTGGACGCGGGCCTGGTCATCCACGAGGCGCGCTTCACGTACCAGAACTACGGGCTGCACTGCCTCGCCGACATGGGCGCGCACTGGGAGTCCACGACGGGGCTGCCGATCCCGCTCGGCGCGATCATCGCGAAGCGCTCGCTGGGCGCCGAGACCCTGCGTCTGCTCGCGGACGCGGCCCGTACGTCCGTACGGATGGCGTGGGACGACCCCGAGGTGTCACGGCCCTACGTCCTGGAGCACTCCCAGGAGATGGACCCGGCGGTCGCCGACCAGCACATCGGCCTGTACGTCAACGAGTTCACCGCCGACCTCGGCGAGGACGGGTACGCGGCGGTACGCGGCCTGCTCACGCGCGCCGCGGCCGAGGGGCTCGTACCGCCCCTCCGCCACGACGCGCTGCGGTTCGTCTGAGCCCTCAGCCGGTACGACCCCGCCCCGTCACACGTCCAGTTGGTCCGCCACCGCCCGCAACAGGCCCGCGATCTTCGACCCGTTGGCCTTGTCGGGGTACCGGCCGCGCTCCAGCATCGGGGTGATGTTCTCCAGAACCGTCGTCAGGTCCTGGACGATCGAGGCCAGTTCGTCGGGCTTGCGGCGCTGGGCCGCGGCGACCGAGGGCGTCGGGTCGAGGACCGTCACCGACAGCGCCTGGTCCCCGCGTTGACCGGCGACCACTCCGAACTCCACGCGCTGGCCGGGCTTGAGTGCGTCGACTCCGGCAGGGAGGACCGACGAGTGGACGAAGACGTCACCGCCGTCGTCACGGGAGAGAAAGCCGAAGCCCTTCTCGCTGTTGAACCACTTCACCTTGCCGGTAGGCACGTCTGTCCTCGTCCTCGTACTCATCGGTGCGCTGCCGCGCGCGAAAAACGGGTCTGAAACGGGTCTGGAACGGGTCTGGATAGCACTACAGACAGGTCTGAATAGCACTACAGCGGGTCGCCTGACCCGCCACCCCCAAGGCTAATGGTCCAGGCGCCGGTGACAAGACGTTGCCGGTCGGTTCCTGTCAGCTCCTGTTCCGCAGGGAACTACCCTGGTGACGTGACTGCTACTCCTGCACCCCGCACGGCTGCTCCCGCGTCCAGCGCGGCGGACGAGGCCGGCCCCGGCGACGGCCTGGTCCGGATCGGCGCGATCGTCTTCATCGTCGGCGCCGTGGCCACGCTGGCCACCGTGGCACCCCTGTTCTTCGACACCCGCCCGTTCCCGACCGCCGCGTACCTCGTCAGCATGCTGATGGGCGTCGGGTTCCTCATCGCGGGCGCGGGAGTCCTGCGTTCGGTGGCGGCCCAGCGCCGTCAGGCGCGGTCGGCGGCCGCCGAGGCGTCGTCGGCCACCGCCACCCCCGCCGCGTAGGTACCCTCCGCCACCCTCGCCGCGTAGGTACGCAGCCACGCGGGGAACGCCGTGAGGTCCGCCAGGACCACATCGGCCCCCGCCGCCCGCAGCTCCGCCTCGTCGCACGGCCCGGTCGGTACGGCGACGGACAGCGCGCCCGCCGCCCGCGCGCCCCGTACATCGCCCGTGTGGTCGCCCACGTAGACCGCCGCCCCGTGCGCGCGCAGCGCCTCCGCCTTGGCCTCCGCCCACAGCGAGCCGACCACGACGTCGGGCTCGATGCCGAGATGGGCGAGGTGGAGCTCGGCGTTCGGCTGGAACTTCGCGGTGACGACGATCGCCCGGCCGCCGGACGCCTGGACGGCGGCGACGGACTCCCGCGCGCCGGGCAGGGCCGTCGAGGGGGTGATGGCGAAGGCGGGATAGATCTGCCGGTAGCGGTCCCCCACTTCGGCGACGCGGTCCTGGGGGAACCAGTGCGCCAACTCCTGTTCGAGCGGCGGCCCGAGGCGGGTGATCGCGAGGTCGGCGTCGATCGGGACGCCGGTCTCGGCGGAGAGCTCCAGGAACGCGGCGCGGATGCCGGAGCGTGAGTCGACCAGGGTCATGTCGAGGTCGAAGCCGACGGTGAGCGCGGGCGGCGGGGTGAGGGAGGCCATGGGGCCCATTGTGCCCGGCGGCGGATGGCCGGAAAGGGCTGCTTAGACTTAGCCAAGCCTAACCATCCCTACGCCCACCGCACACGCCCACCGCACACGCCCACCGCTCACGTCTCCCGCTGACACCCCGACCTCCCGATTGGTTCCGATGCCGGCCGCCGCCGCCCCGCCGACCCCCCGTACCAGACACGCCCTGGTCACCCGCCGTATCGGCTGGACGGCCGCCGCCGTCGTCGCGCTCCTCGTCGCGGTCCTGCTGAGCCTCGCGGTCGGCGCCCGCGCGATCGCCCCCTCCACCGTGCTCGACGCGCTCCTGCACGGCGGTCACAGCGACGACGCCGAGGTCGTACGGCACCTGCGCGTGCCGCGCACCCTGATCGGGCTCATGGTGGGCGCCGCGCTCGCCCTCGCGGGCACCGTCCTCCAGGGCATCACCCGCAACCCCATCGCCGACCCGGGCATCCTCGGGATCAGCCAGGGCTCCTCGGTGGGTGTGGTCCTGGCGATCTCGGTCGTCGGCGTGCACACCCTCTCCGGGTACGTGTGGTTCGCCTTCGCCGGCGCGGCGCTGGCGTCGGTGGCGGTGTACGCGATCGCCTCCAGCGGCCGGGGCGGCGCCACGCCGATCAAGCTCGCGCTCGGGGGCGCCGCGATCAACGCGCTGCTGGTGTCGGTGACCCAGGGGGTGCTCACCACGGACGCGTCGACGCTGGACGAGTTCCGCTTCTGGCAGGTCGGGTCGCTCGCCGGGCGGGACACCGACGTGGTCCACCAGATCTGGCCGTTCCTGCTGCTCGGCGCCGTGCTGGTGGTGTCCGTGGCCCGTGGCCTGGACGCGCTGGCACTGGGCGAGGACGTGGCGAAGGGCCTGGGCCAGAACGTCGCGGTGGTACGGATCCTGGGCGGGCTCGGCGCGACCGTGCTCACCGGCGCGGGGGTGGCGGCGGCCGGTCCGATCGCGTTCGTGGGTCTCGCCGTACCGCACATCGCCCGCGCGATCGTCGGGACCGACCACCGCTGGCTGCTGCCGATGGCCGCGCTGATCGGCCCGGTGATGCTGCTGGTGTCGGACGTGATCGGGCGGATCGTCTTCCCGCCGGGCGAGGTCCCGGCGGGCGTGATGACGGCGCTGCTCGGCGTGCCGTTCCTGGTCGCTCTCGTACGCCGGAAGGCGGTGCCGGCATGACGGCGGTCGTGGAGAAGGCCCGCCCGGCCCGCCCCCGGGTCAGCCCTCCGGGGTATGCGGTCGTACGGGCCGGTCGCGGATCGTTCCTCCTGCACCGGCGGGCGGCCGGGGCGGCGGTGGCGCTGGCCGTGCTGCTGGCGGTGGTCTGCGTGACGTATCTGAGCGTGGGCGAGAGCTTCGTACCGCCGTCCGAAGTCCTGAAGGTGATCCTCGGGCAGCCGTCGCCGGACGAACTGGTCGTCGGGACGCTGCGGTTGCCGCGCATGGTGACCGGGCTGTTCGTCGGGCTGGCGTTCGGGGTCGCGGGCGCGCTGATCCAGACGGTCGCGCGCAATCCGCTGGCCAGTCCGGACATCATCGGCATCAGCCAGGGCGCGGGCGCGCTCACCGTCGGCGCGATGACGTTCGGCGTGACGTCGTACACGGCCCTCCCCTACCTGTCGGTCGTCGGCGGGATCGCGGCGGCGGCGCTCGTATACGTCTTCGCGTGGCGCGGCGGGCTGCACGCGACGCGTTTTGTGCTGATCGGCATCGGGTTCGCGATCGCGCTGCGGTCGGTGACGACGCTGTTCCTGACGAAGGGCGACTATCTGGTCGCCCAGCAGGCGCAGGTGTGGATGACCGGTTCGCTCAACGGCCGGGGCTGGGAGGAGGCCACGCCGCTGGGCTGGGTGCTGCTGGCGCTGCTGCCCGCCGTGGCGTGGGCGGCGTACGCGCAGCGGTCGGTGTCCCTGGACGACGACACGGCGACGGCGCTGGGGGTACGGCTCGGGGGCACCCGGCTCGGCCTGGTGCTGCTGGGCGTGGTCCTGGCGTCGGTGGCGACGGGGGCGGCGGGCCCGGTGGACTTCGTGGCGCTGCTGGCGCCGCAGATCGCGCGGCGGATGACCCGTACCGCGCAGATCCCGCTGCTGTGCTCGGCGCTGATGGGGGCGGTGATCGTCGTCCTGGCGGATCTGCTGGCCCGCAAGCTGTTCTCGCCGACGGAGCTGCCGGTGGGGGTGCTGACGGCGGCCGTGGGGGCGCCGTACTTGATCTGGTTGATCGTTCGAAGCCGTACCGCAGGAGGCACCGCATGAGCAGGCTCGTCGCCCGGGATCTGACACTCGCGTACGAGGACCGTACGGTCGTCCACGAGCTGCGACTGGCCGTCCCCGACGGGCGGGTGACGGTGATCGTCGGCCCGAACGCGTGCGGCAAGTCCACGACGCTGCGGGCGCTGGGGCGGCTGTTGAAGCCCCGGGGCGGGGCGGTGCTGCTGGACGGCGAGGAGCTGTCCCGTATCCCCACGAAACGGATCGCGCAGTCGATCGGCCTGCTGCCGCAGTCGCCGGTCGCCCCGGAGGCGATCACGGTCGCGGACCTGGTGTCGCGCGGCCGGCAGCCCCATCAGGCGTGGTGGCGGCAGTGGTCGGACGCGGACGAGCGCGCGGTGACGGACGCGATGGAACGTACGGACGTGACGGCACTCGCGGACCGGTCGGTGGACGAGCTGTCGGGCGGCCAGCGGCAGCGGGTGTGGATCGCGATGGCACTGGCGCAGGAGACGGACCTGCTGCTCCTGGACGAACCGACGACGTTCCTGGACATCGCGCACCAGGTGGAGGTCCTGGACCTGGTACGCCGCCTCAACCACGAACAGGGCCGCACGGTGGTGATCGTCCTGCACGACCTGAACCAGGCGGCCCGGTACGCGGACCACCTGGTGGCGATGAAGGAGGGCCGCGTGGTGGCGGAGGGCGAGCCCGGCGCGGTGGTGACGGCGGAGTTGGTACGGGAGGTCTTCGGCCTGGAGTCGGTGGTGGTCCCGGATCCGGTGACGGGGTCGCCCCTGGTGGTGCCGGGGGCGCCGTACCGGCCGGAGGGTCCGGACCGGGCGGGGAGTCCCGACCGGGCGGAGGGTCCGGAGGGGCCGGACCGGGCGGAGAATCCGGACTCGGCGGACACGGTCTAGCGGAGTCCGGGTGTCGTGCGCGGGAAGGCCCGGCGGTAGTCGCGCGGTGACACCCCGATCTGTTTGAGGAAGTGGTGGCGGAGGTTGTTGGCCGTGCCCAGGCCGCTCAGCTCGCCGACCTTCTCGATCGGGAGGTCCGTCGATTCCAGCAGGCCCTGGGCCCGCGCCAGGCGCTGGTCGAGGAGCCACTGGAGCGGAGTCGTCCCGGTGGCCGCCTGGAGCCGCCGGTAGAACGTCCGCCGGCTCATCGCGGCCCGCCGCGCCAGGTCCTCGACGGTCAGCGGCTGGTCCAGGCGGGCTCGGGCCCAGTCCAGTACGGGGCCCAGCCCCTTGTCGTCGCTCGGCGGGACGGACAGGTCGATGAACTGCGCCTGGCCGCCCGTCCGGTGAGCGGGCACCACCATCCGGCGGGCCAGCTGGTTGGCGACGTGCGCGCCGAGGTCACGGCGTACCAGATGGAGACAGAGGTCGAGTCCGGCGCTCAGCCCGGCACTCGTGAGCACGTCGCCGTCGTCCACGTACAGCACCGAGTCGTCGACGCGTACCTTCGGGTAGCGCGCGGCCAGTTGGGCCGTGTGCATCCAATGGGCCGTGGCCCGGCGCCCGTCGAGCAGCCCCGCCTCGGCGAGGGCGAAGGCGCCGGTACACAGGGAGACCATCCGGGCACCCGCGTCGCGGGCGTCGCGCAGGGCCGCGATCAGTGCCCGGGGCAGCGGTCTGCCCTCCTCCACGCAGGAGTCGGGCACCGAGGGCACGATGACCGTGTCGGCGCCGACGAGGTCCGCGAGCCCGTAGGGGGTCCGCAGCGCGATCCCGGTACCGGCCGGGACGCCGTCCTCCGATCGTTGCCCGCTTCCGCACAGCCGCAGGTCGTACCAGGTGTCGGCCAGGTCGGGCTGCGGCTTCCCGAAGACGGTGCAGGGGATGCTCAACTCGTACAGGTCCCAGGAGAGAACGTCGATGTCCTCGATCACGACCACGGCGACGGAACCAGCGCTCACGCCCCCGAGTCTGGCATGAATTTGGCGGTGGCCGTCATCGGTGTCACTGTATCCGGCCGCCACACCCTGCGAACTTGGCCAGTACGTGATGAACCGTCACGGACCCGCGTACGAAGGAGTTGTGGCATGAATTCCGATCGCCAAGCCGTGAGCGTTCTCGGACTGGGCTCGATGGGCTCGGCGCTGGCCGCCGCGCTGCTGGACAGCGGCCACCCGACCACCGTGTGGAACCGGACGGCGGACAAGGCCCGGCCGCTGGTCGACCGGGGCGCCCTGCCGGCCGCGACACCCGGGGAGGCGATCGCGGCGAGCCCGCTCGTCGTCGCCTGCGTACTGGACCACCAAGTGCTGCGCAGCCTCCTCGACCCGCTGGGCGGCTCCGTCGCCGGAAAGTCCCTGGTCAACCTCACCTCCGGCACCCCGGAGCAGGCACATGACACCCTCGCGTGGGCCCGGTCGCACGGCGCCGACCTGCTCGACGGCGCCGCCATGACCACTCCGCCGGGTGTCGGCAGCCCGGAGGTGATGTTCCTGTACAGCGGATCACGGGCGGTCTTCGACACCTACCGTCCGGCCCTGGCCGCCCTGGGCGATCCCCTGTACCTGGGTCCCGACGCCGGTACGGCCTCCCTCCACGACGCCGCTCTGCTCGGCCTCATGTGGTCCGCGATGACCGGCTGGCTGCACGGCACCGCGCTGGTCGGCGCCGAGAAGACGGAGGCCACGGCCTTCACCCCCCTGGCGATCCGCTGGCTGGGCACGGTGTCCGGGTTCCTGACCACGTACGCGTCCCAGGTGGACGCCGGCCGCTATCCGGGGGACGACGCCACCGTCGACGTACAGATCGCGGCCGTCGACCACCTCATCCACGCCTCGGCGGCCCGCGGCCTCCACAACGGCCTGCCGGAACTCCTGAAGGGCGCCATGGAGCGGGCCAGGGCCGCGGGCCACGGGTCCGACAGCTACGCGAGTGTGATCGAGGTGCTGCGGAATCCGGCGGGCGGGAGGTAACCGCCTCCCGATGCGGGCGGGGGGTGGAACCTCACGCCTGTCTGCGGGAGCGCCACAGCAGGTACAGCGCCGAGGCGATCGCCGCCGTCCGTATCACCACCGGGGTCGCGTCCGAGATCGCGGCGTTCCAGCCGCCCTCCGGGATCGTCTCGCCCCAGCGGCCGTTCGCGCGGCCCCAGAGCCAGAGCAGGCCGCCGGCCACCGTGACGCCCGGGAGGCCGAAGACCGCCCACTTCGCCGCCGCCGGGGAGAGCGCGCGGGAGGCGTACGCAAGGAGCCAGCCGCCCGCCAGGGCCAGCCAGGAGCCCAGGAACGCGCCCACGAGCAGGAGCCCGGCGGCGAGGAGCAGCAGGGGGTGGGAGCGGCGGACGGGCCTGGTGGTCGTCTCGGGTTCGGCCGCCTCCACGGCGGGCTCCTCGGCGCCGGCCTTGGCCCCGGTCCCCCGTTTCGTCAGTGCCCGCCACGCGCGGCGGCCCCTGGTCTGCGCCTCGGTCGCGTCACCGGCCTCGTCGTCCGCCTTGTCCTCGGGCTTCGGCGGCGGGACCAGTATCTCGGGGATCTCCACCCCGCCCACAAAACCCGGCACCCCGATCCCGCCCGTCGGGCCGTTGCCCATCGGGCCCGGTTCGATACGCCACCAGTCGGTCCTGTCGTTCGAGGACCCCACCTCGTCCATCCCCGCCAGGTGTGGTCCCCGGGATCCGAAGGAGGCGGAGGAGGCAGGGGATGTGGGGGATACGGGTGGGCCGGACGACTGGGCCGGGATCTGGGCTCCCGGCCCCGTACCCGAATCCGCGCCCTTGGCGGCCCGGCCGCCCCCCTTGCTCAGCCACCCGCCGGCCCGCCGCGCCCGCTGCTCCGGCACCACCGGAGCCGGGGGCGGCGGCGCGTACCC
>NZ_WWJY01001171.1 GCF_009865405.1 Streptomyces sp. SID3212
GGTGGCCACACGGGGGCGGTCGCCGGACGCCAACTCCTCGGCCCGAGCCGCGTGCGCCGCCGCGCCGAGAATGTGTTTCACCTGGTGCGCGCTCGCCTTCGGATGAAGGTACGCGGCGGCTGCCGCGTGGCTCGCCGCCCGTGCCGCGTCGGCCGCGGCGGGTACGGAGGCGTCCTGGGCCGCTCGGTACGCCGCCCACGCGGTCTGCCGCAGCGCGCCCGTACGCCGCTCGCCCGCGGCGAACGCGTATGCCGCGTCGACGGCGTCGCGTGGGCGCGGATCGGCGGGAAGGTTCCGGAGGCTCCGCTCGAAGACGGGCAGCACCCGGTCCGCGCACGCCGCCGCGTAACCGGCGATGTCGCGGAGTTCGTCGTCGCTCAGCTCGATCGTCTCTGACTCGCTCGGCATGACGTTCATCGTGCCGCAGGCGGCCGACCGACAACAAACAACAGACACAACGACGTTGGAGGTCCTTGTGCCGGACGTGACGGGCATGACGAGCATGGCGGATGTGACAGACGTGAAGGGCATGGCGGATGTGACGGACGTGACGGACGTGGTGGTGGTCGGGGGCGGGCCGACCGGTCTGATGCTGGCCTGCGAGCTGCGGCTGGCCGCAGTGGGTGTGGTCGTACTGGAGAGGCTGACCGAGCCGGCCGATCAGTCGCGCGGGCGCGGCCTGCACACGCGCAGTGTCGAACTCCTCGACCAGCGGGGCCTGTTGGACCGTTTCCTCGCGGTGAGTGAGAAGTTCAGGGTCGGCGGCTTCTTCGGGGGCGTACACAAGCCGTGGCCGGACGGTCTCGACACGGCGCACCCGTACGGTCTCGCCACGTCGCAGACGGACACCGTACGGCTGCTCACCGGGCGCGCCCTCGAACTGGGCGCCGAGATCAGGCGAGGCTGCGAAGTGACCGGGCTGACGCAGCACGAAGGGGGCTCCGACCCCGCCCCCGGCGTGACCGTCGAGCTGGCGGACGGTACGCACCTGCGCTCGCGCTACGTCGTCGGCTGCGACGGTGGCCGCAGTACGGTCCGCACCCTCGCCGGAGTCGGTTTCCCCGGCGAACCCGCCACCGTCGAGACGCTGTTGGGCGACATGGAGGCGACGGAGGACCGGGAGACGATCGCCGCCGTCGTGGCGGAGGTCCGTAAGACCCAACTACGTTTCGGCGCCATCCCCGACGTGGACGGGAAGGCGGGCGTGTACCGCGTCGTCGTACCGGCCGAAGGCGTCGCGGAGGACCGTACGACCCCGCCGACCCTGGACGAGTTCAAGCGGCGGCTGCGCGCCACCGCGGGCACCGACTTCGGTGTGCACACGCCGCGTTGGCTGTCCCGCTTCGGCGACGCGACCCGGCAGGCGGAGCGCTACCGGGTCGGCCGGGTACTGCTGGCCGGCGACGCGGCGCACATCCACCCGCCGACCGGCGGGCAGGGCCTCAACCTCGGGGTGCAGGACGCGTTCAACCTCGGCTGGAAGCTGGCGGCGGAGGTCAACGGCTGGGCTCAGGCGGGCCTGTTGGACAGCTACCACACCGAACGGCACCCGGTGGGCGCGGCCGTCCTGGACAACACCCGCGCGCAGATCGCGCTGTTGGGGACGGACCCGGGGGCGACGGCCCTGCGGGAGCTGTTCGCGAGGTTGATGGACTTCGAGGAGGTGAACCGGTACATCACCGGGATGATCACCGCGGTCGACGTCCGCTACGACGTCCGCCACGACGTCGGCGACATCGGCGACGTCGGCCACGACATCGGCCACGACCGCGGACAGGGCCACGAACTCCTCGGCCGCCGCCTGCGCGACGTGAGCCTGAGGCGGACCGGCCGTCTCTACCCGCTCCTGCACACCGCCCGCGGCCTGCTCCTCGACCAAACCGGCCGCCTTTCACCGGTGGGTTGGACGGACCGCGTCGACCACGTGGTGGACGTGAGCGACGAACTCGACGAACTCGACATACCCGCCGTGCTGTTGCGCCCGGACGGCCACGTGGCGTGGGTGGGAGACGACCAGGCGGACCTGCTCGACCACCTCCCGAGGTGGTTCGGCACGCCCACCGCCTGAGCGGGGCACGCGTCGGGCCGGTACGAGCCGGGCCCGGTCGGTCTTCGCGGGTCCGCGACGCCGTGCTCGACGCCGCGTACCCCGTACCCCGTACCGCTTCCGCGAAGACCGACCGACCGCAACCGAGCGCGACGGGCCGTACGGCCCTCCCCGCCCTCCCCGCCCCTAAACGGTCAACAGACTCGTCTTCGCCGCCTTGTTCACCGGCAGGAACGAGTCCGGCACCGGGTACTGCCCCAGGACGAAGTGCAGGATCGCCGCGTGCATCGCCTCCACGGGCGCGATGGTCGCGGCCGTCTCGATCGCGCCCTGGCTCTTCACGTTGGAGGTCGCGAAGAGGTACGTCTCGGCGGCCTGGTCCTCCAGCTGGAGGGCGAGCGCGGCGACCTCGCCGACGTTCTTGGCCTTGCCCAGCGCGGCCGTGACCTGCGCCTGGTTCGAGAGCGGCACATTGGTGATGGCGGGCTTGCCCGCGTTGGTGAGCACGGCGTTCCACGCCTGCGCGTGGTCGGTGTGCTGGGCCATCGCCTTGGTGACGAAGCTCGCCACGGCGGGCGGCACGGTCCCGAGCTTGCCCGCCTTCGCCGCCGCGAGGGTGGCCTTGTAGGCGCCCACGGCCTGGTTCTCCAGCGCCACCGCCAGGGCCACGATCCGCAGGTCCCCGGTGTACGTCTCCGCCTTCGCGGCGACCGCCGGGGACTCCAGGTCCGTCGGCGCGGACGACGAGGACGAGCCCTTGCCGCTGGAGCACGCCGCCAGGACGAACGCGGCGCCGACCCCGCCCGCGCCCAGCAGGAAGCTGCGGCGCCCCCGGTCGGCCGGGCCGTCCGCGTCCCTGACCTGCTCGGTGAGAGCGGCGGCCCCGGCCCGCATCGCGGGCAGCGTCTCGCGGTGGGCCTCGTCCATGTCCTTGGTCAGCCGGTCGAGCTGAGCCTCGCTGAGAGGCAGCTCCCAGCCGCGCTGTGTCGTACTCACTTGACGGCTCCTTCGGTGATCGGCGACGCGTTCGTGGTCGGGTAGAAGGTGTCGGGAATGCCGACGGTGCCGACGGCGGCCGGCAGCTTCGCCACGTCCGTCGGGATCGCGATCAGGTTGTCGTCGCCCGAGGCGAGCAGGGACTGCACGGCCAGCAGCGTCGCGCGGTGCTGGGCCTCGACGGGCGCCACGGAGGCGAAGAGCTGGCGCAGCTGGGCGCTGCTGACCTGCCCGACGTTCTTCGTGTACGTCTGCGCCGCCACGTCCTCCAGCGTGATGGCCAGCTTGACCACGTCGGCGGAGTTCTTGATCGTGGGCAGGGTCTGCTTCACCACGGCGGCGTACTTCGGGTCCGTACCCGTCTGCGCCTTGCCGCCGGCCTGGGTGGCGGCGGCATTGAAGGCCTTGGCGTGCGCCTGGTGCTGCTGGGTGGTCTTGGCGATGAACGTCGCGATCGTCTTGTTGCCGTCCTTGATGAACGACAGCCCGGCGGCCGTCTGGTAGACGCTCACCGCGAGGTTCTCGATCGACGCGGCCGTCTGGAGCGCCATGATGTCGTCCTTCGTGGTGGCGGCGGCCGCCCGGGCGGACCCGAGGAGCGTGGCCGCCCCGATCGCCCCGGCCAACGCCCCGCCCCGCCGCCACCAGCGCGCCGGCGGCTCGGCCGCCCCGGCGAAGTCCGCCAGCGCGCTGCGGGTCAGTTTCACCGCATCACTGTTCAAGTCCTGCGACTGCTCGGTGAGTTGTTCGAGCAGCCGGGTGTCGACGCGTTCTGCGCCCATCACGCCCCATCTCGTCCCGGAGCCCACGCGGTCGCGGGCCCTTACACCGACACATTCGCGATGAGGACGGGGAAGGATTGCCGACATCACCGGCATGGCCCAGCGATTCACCCCTCCGGTGGAGAAAGTGAGGCATTTGGCGCACACGATCCCAGCGGCCTTCAACCACCACTTCAACCACCTATCGGGCCAGCAACGCGGCGGCCTCCTGACGCGCCTGCCGGAGCCACCCGGCGCGGTCCGCGTCGGACGAGTCGGTGACGGTACGGAAGACGACCCGGCGCACGTCGGCGACCCCCACATACGGCAGGACGCACGCCGCCCAAATCCTTTGCAACGGATCCCCGAACTCACTCTCCTCCCGCCCGGCGGGAGTGTCGGAGGTATTCAGCACAAGCGCCCTACCGGCCTTGAGAAGCCCAGCGGGCTCCCCGTCCGCGGTACCGAGCTTGTACGCGACCCCGGGCGCGAGAACACGCTGCACCCAGCCGGTGAGAACGGCGGGCGGCATACCCCACCAGTTCGGATGAACGAACACCAAGGCATCCACGACGCCCACCTCCCCCCGATGCAGGGCCACCTGGGGGTCCCCCGCACGCACCCCCTCAACGGTCCCGGTCTCGTCGCCCCTCATGACCGGTTCGAACCCCTCGGCACAGAGGTCATGCGCAAACACCTCACACCCCCGCCCCCGCAACTCCTCAACCACCGCGTCGAACACCGCGTGGTTGAAACTTCCCACCCGCGGATGCGCGAGATACACCGCAATACGCATATTGACCCCCAGCTGACCCGCCGCCCTACTACCTGACCGACCGTCATTATCGGCGAACCGCGGTTCAGGCCGGACCCCTTGGTGTGGGCGAACGGAAAGCTGATGACTCTCACATCAAGGGAAAAGGAAGAAGGATGCGTCGACTCAACACCCGAAATAGCAAATTCACACATGCCGAACTATCCCTTATCGATGGAGCGAGATCAAGATATTGCGCCCTGGCGCAAACGCCCAGGTCGCGACCGGTTGACATTCAGGCGGTGTGGCCGGATTGGTGCACCACCGGTTTCTTCCGGCCAGAACGGTGAAGGCTGGAAAACCTCTGCCGAATTCTCGATCCTCCCCCGAGGATAATCACCATGGGATACGGCGCCGTACTGAGACCCGGTCGGCGTATGAATCGAATTGGGGGAGAGGTATGCGCATAAAGCGCTTTCGCGGGCTGCTGGTATCGGCTGTCGCCCTTGTCATGGTCTCCTTGACGGGGGCGGGCAGCGCTGTCGCACAGAACGCGGGCACTGCCACCGCGCTGGGAGAAAAGTGCAGCACGGTGAGAACCACCAGCAGCAAGGGCTACGTATCGCTGTGCTGGAACTGGACGGCTGACGGCCAAGGAACGTACTTGGGCGCCTACTACGGAACGTTCTACGACACGGCGCCGACCGACGGACAGTGGGTCGTCCTTCAGGCGACCTGGAACGGCGCTGGTGGATGGGTAAGCGTCGCATCCGCCGCGGATGGCGGTTCGTTCCACGAGACGTACACAGAACTGGCAGGCCTGACCTTCCGGGCGTGTACGAGCGCGGGCTACTGCGGGTCAGCAGCGGCCTGATCAGCGGAGCCCTCAGCGCGGACTAATCGGCACGTGAACGCGCATTCATGTGCGTACGGAAAGAACGCCGCGTCCGTCAGCCCGCATCTGATGCGACGAAACCGCATCGGATGCGGGTGGGCGGCGGAATGAACCATCGGCCGACTGAGTGGTACCAAGACCAAGGCGAGCTCTTGTCGACCGCTCCGCGATCAGCGCGGTCCCAGCGTCCGAGGAACGGCCGAGTCTGATCCGGATTGCCTGGGCACGGCCGGGGCGCCGACCGAACGGAGGGTCTCCTCCGCGACGCGAGCACGGTCCTGCGCCTCCGGGGACGGGGCGAGAGCGATTCCGGCGTTTGTAAGGATTCCCAGGTCCAGACTCCAGGCGATCCGCGAGCGCTTTTCCCACAGGGTGAAGGCGGAGCTGACGTGCCGGCGGGCCTGTGACTCCCCCATTCCCGTGACTTTCACCAGATGCGCGAAGGCCTGCGTCTCGATCCCGAGGACCAGTGCGTGGCCGAAATGCGTGGCCGTGTGGCAGTCGGTGCACAGACAGATCAACCGCTTGAGAGTCTGTACGTGTGTCGTGTCGTCGAAGGTCCATCGCTCATGGGCCTTCAGCCACCGTTTGGCCTCACGGTCCTCGGCGGCCCCGCAGATCTCGCAGCGACGCCCGGCCCGCCCGGTGATCATGCGACGTAGCCGTTCGGTCGGGGACGTCCGGCGCGGGCGCCCACCGCTGAAGCGCCACCATCCCGCCGTGGGGCGCGTACCAACGCTTGGCGGCAGAATCCCAGCGCGCCCCACCCTTCTTCGCCTCGTCCTTCTCGGCGAAGGGGACGTCTAACCAAATCCCGCCGGCTCTGCCGGAAAGGTGAAGCCGAGGCGGCGGATGACGCCGAAAAGGCCGTCGGCGCGGGTGCCGGAGCGGTGGTCGGCGCCCCGGACTTCGAAGTGGAGTCGCAGCTCGGCGTTCTCGGCCCAGAGGATCGCTCCGTCGTTGTTGGCGTTCGCGTTGTCCTACCGAAGAACGTCCGCGTGGTGCTGGCCCCCCTGAGGCCGTATGCCGTGTCGACGCGCGCGGCGATCCCGGTGACCCCCGGTTCGGGTCGGCCGTGCAACTGTCCGTTCCCGGTAAATGTGGCGTAGGACGGTAGCCCTGATCTGCGGTTCGTCAGTTCGCCCGGGACTCTGTGCGGTCCCGGTGTCCCGACCGATGTGGCGGTGGAATTCGGTGAGCGCAATGGGTTCGGGTAGTCCGCATAGAAGTGGCGGCGGAGCGCCACCCTGACCTTGGCTTTCTCCAGAATGACTGGGACATTATCGCCTGCCACGAGAACGGTAGTGGGTTCTGCCACGTGTACGGGCGCTCGCTCCAGGACGTGGTGAACATGGTCGCCGCGCTGCGCGAGCGCCAGATCGGCTTCACATCGCTGTACGAGCGGCTGGATACGACCACGTCGGGCGGGCGGCTGATCTTCCACGTGTTCGCCGCGCTCGCGGAATTCATCCGGGAGCTGATCGTGCAGGGCACGAACGAGGGCCTGGCCGCAGCGCGTCCCCGCGCCGACAGCGCCGCCTCCTGCGCTGTCGCCGAACGCTGCGGCATGACGTGCGAGGGCATCCGCGACGGAGCGGTGCTACACGCCCTCTCCGCGCGGTCGGCCATTGACTGAGCCCCGCGTCGGGCATCCCCGGCTCCCACCTGGGTCGATGGGCCGCTACGCAAGATTCGATGCGCGCTACGCGAGAAGTGACCCGCGCTACGCGGGATGTGACGGGTTGTTGGAGTTCCATTCGGCGTAGTACGGTCTTGCCTCATAGCTGACGCCCCGTTGGCTCACCTTCGGCTGGCGTCTACACATCCAAGGGGAGGGACCCGAAGATGCCCAAGATCCACATTCCCGTCATCGCCTACACCCAGGGCGGCCGGGAAATGATGACCACCGCCATGGGAGCGGTCGACCTCGTCCGTATGGTCGCTGAGCCGCAGCCCTGGGACCAGAAGGCCAGCACCCACGGCAACCGCCCCCGCGACGCCCACCACGTCAAGGGCATCCGCGAGTACCTGGAGAACGAGCAGCACTTCGTGCTCGGCGCGGTCGTGCTGTACCTCACCAGTGAGGAAGCCGAATTCACGTCGGTGCCGATGCCCGGCATCACCACCGAGGCCGACGTGGTCAAGCCCGGTTACCTCTCCATCGACATCGGCTCGAAGTTCGACATCGGCGACGGCCAGCACCGCAGCAACGCCTACGACCAGATCGTCAACGAGTCCGACCCCGAGTCGGAGGTCATCCACCGTCTCAAGCGTTCCGGACAGCCGCTGATCGTCGTCATCGAGGACGACATGAAGCGCCGCGCGCAGGACTTCGCTGACCTCCAGCGCAACGTCAAGGCGCCGTCGGCCTCCATGGGTCAGTCCATGGACCGGCGTCAGCCCATCAACCGCGAGCTGTCCGATCTTTTCGAGACCAGCCCTCTCTTCGACGACCGCGTCGAGTACTTCAAGGACAATCCGGGCAAGCTCTCGACCAAGCTGTTCTCGTTCAAGACCGTCCGCTACGTTTCCGGTCTCCTCCTGGTCGGAAACGGCTACCGCTCCCCGGCCACCATGGACAAGGCCGTCAACGCCCGCTTCGAGGGAGCCGACGGCGGCGAGAAGGCCCGCGGGGAACTGACCGAGTTCTGGAACGCCATCGGCGAGATGGTGCGCTTCGCCGACGTTGTCAGCGGCGAGATGAAGGCCCCCGAACTGCGCGAGGCCACATACCTCACCTCGGCTGGCGTGCTCTACGCCATCGCCTTCGCCGCCTACACGGCCAAGAAGGTGGGCATCGCCATCCCTGACGCGATCCGCTCCCTCGACGAGGTCAGCTTTGACCGCACCGCGAAGACCTCCGGCATCACCGCCGAGGACACCTTCTTCGCGGGCAGCCTGATCGACCCCGAGACCGGCAAGCTCGTCGCCGGCCGCACTGCCTGGGAGACGGCAGCCAAGGACCTCATGAAGGTCGTGATCGAGAAGACCGAGTGGGATCTCGTTCCGGCGCAGGCTGTGGGCGAGGTCGACGAGGTGTCCGAGACTGCCTGACCCGGTACCTGCCCCCGCTCGGACTCCCGGGCGGGGGTTTCCTCTTCCCTGTTCTTGAGAGAACCTCAACTGAGCGACAGGCAGAGCACGACCCGGAGATGTTCGTCTTGCGGAATCGCTGCCTGGGTCAACACGGTCTCAGGGCGCCGTGTGCGCCCCCTCTTCGGACTCGAACCGCCCCCTGCCCCGGGCGTCGGTCCAGCGGAACAAGGGGTCGTTGCGGAACGCGTGGCGTGCGTTGGGCATCGACGGCGATGGTCAGCTCCGGACGACCGTTCACCCCGTCCTCCAGGATCACCAACACGTCCAGCGGAGTCGTGTCGATCTGCACCAGCTCGCCCGGTCGGCAAGCTTCGGACGGCGTGAACATCCCCTCGGGACGCCGAGCGTGGGAGCGGCGGGAGGCAGCCGAACCGAAGGCGTGCGTGCCCGTGCCCACTGCCTCGACAAGCCGGTAGAACGTCGTTTTCGACGGCATCGGCACCACCCCGGCCCCATGCCGCTCGGCCAGCAGAGCCTCAACCCGGCGTCGCACCCGGCCTCGTGTCCCGGTCGACTCCTCCAGCTGCCCGGCCAGCACGTCCGCGACGGCTGCCACCACCCGCTCATCGGCCCGGCCCGTCGGCGAGGACAGACGGGTTTTGCGGTGATCGACCAGACCCCAGACCCCTTGATCGCGGTAGCGGGCCCGCATCCGCTCCACGGTCCGCGCGCTCACCGTCCAGCCCAGGGTGTTCAGCTCGGCAGCCTTCGCGGCGATCCGCTCATCCAGGGTGTGCACGGCCGGGTCGTACTCCGGCCGCGGCCCCGCCCCGGCTCCGACACCACTCTGCCGCCCGGATTCCAGCTCCAGCAGATGCCGTTCCCAGGCGGCGGCCTTCTCCGCCTCCTGCGGCGGAACGGTGTCCAGCAATGCGAAGGGCGCCACTACCGGTGAACCGTCTCGCTGACCAAGGAACTCGAAGCCTTCGGTAGCCAGTAGGTGGGCCAGCAGCACCAGACTTGCCCGACCGGCCTCGTCGGCCAGCCGCACCAGCGTCCCTGACAAACCGACCACGGTATGCAGCCGCTCATCTAGCCGGATCTGGTTGCCGACGCGTAGTGCCGCCCGTCCGCTCACTCCGCCTCCACCCGCGACACCAGCGTCGTGTCCGTCAGCGGCTTCGACAGGTCCGCACGCAGGCGTCCCGCCCAGAGCAGATGGAATACCGCTGGTAGCACCGCAATTGGATCACCCAGCAGAGACGCCTGCCCCACCAGCGGCGAGGGCACCGAGAACACCGCCATCAGCCGCTCGGTCAACCCCGCGGCGGTCGCGCGCCGAGGATGCCGGTACCCCGCCAGCCAGCGGACATTGGCTATCCGGACGGTGTCCACCATCCCGACCACCCGATAGCCCCAGCCCACCGCTTCACACGCCAGGCGCGTCACCGCGAACTTGGCCGCTGATCGCTCGTCGATCCGGTCCAGAGGCCGGCAGTCCACCAGCAGCCCCCGGCCGTCCTCGAACCGTGCAAAGTAGTCCGGCGCGTGTGAGACCGCTCTGCCCTTGTCGTTCTGCCAGAACAGCCATAGCGGCTGCGACAGCAGCCCAGTCACCTCGGGTGTGAAGTCCAGCAGCATCGCGTGATCCCGCTCCAGCCACGACTCGAACCCCATGTGCCCGCCCGTCGTGGCCGACCAGTACAGGCCCGGGAAGTTCCGCTGACCGCGGTACGACGGGAACCCGCGTACCGGCAGCCCCGCCTCGAACTCCACTACTGCCGCCTCGGCCAGCGGACACCGATGCTCGCCACGGGCGTCCCGCCAGCCGACCTCGAATCCGCCCACGTCCAGCGGTGCCGTATCACTCGTCTCACCCGACTCCATGGACTTCACTGTCCAGAATCAATGGGAATCCACCAGAAGTTTTGGGGCTGAAACCCCTCATATGAGTGATGCTGCAAGCCAGCTCAGTCAGATGATGAGGTGGGTAGTTCGCATTGCTCACCATCAGAGCCAGTGCAAAACAAAGAGACCCGGACACAGTGTCCGGGTCTCTGATCTCGTGTTTTCGCGCTTTCCAATTCGCAAGCGCAGAAGCCCGCATGACGCTGGGCGTTAAGGCCCGTGAGGCGAGGTCGCAGTAGGCGCTCGCCACGAACCGAATGCGACCGTCAGTCGGTGCCGTCGCTTATCATGATCAGCCAGCGCGAGCCAGAGGAGCGAGGAACAGTCCTCAGACTGTCGGCCCGTATTGCCATCCGCGCTTCTCAGCCTTGTCGCGCAAGATACTCGCGCGCTTCTTCTGCTGCTTGGGACTCGCAACAGCCTTGAAGTCAACAAAGGCATGCGCCGGAGGGCGCTCTTCGCCGTCATCGACTTGAGAATCGTCGACGGCTCTGAGATCTACCTCTTGAACCTCTGCGACGTCGATGCAATAAACGCCAATCGACTTCAAACCCACCGTCTCGGTGTGATACTGATGAGCATCTTCGGGGCTAACGATCGAAGCTCTAGTTACAGATACTTCGCCTGAGTCCTTCGGGGTGGGACTGAAGAGTTGACTGGTAACTCGACCTTCATGAATCCAGATCGGGTGTACCTGACGCCAAAGCCTCTCTCCCTGCTCCGTTATCTCGAACTCACCAGGTCGAAGGTCCAAGCCATCAATCGACATACCTTGCGATCCCCCCGATCACAAAATCTTTAATCTCACTCAGATGTCGCCACTCAAATGCCTTACCATCCTCTTGGTCATCCGACTTTGAGAATGCGTAAGCTTCGACTTTCTCATCCGCCGTGACAGTCAGGGTTACTTCCCCTGCCGCGTAAGGCCACTCAAGCTGTACGCCACCATCTTCCGTCGGGTAGATGTAAGGACGCTGCACTTGCTCATCGAGAAATTCGAGCAGAAGCGACTCAACCTCACGGAGGACTTTTCGACTTACCTGCCGCCCAACCCCGTCCAGCCATCCCGCTTCAAGGTCATGCAACTCACTCAGCCGCTCGGACCAATCGACCGGTAGCGCGGGTTCAATGGAAAGAACATCTTGAATCTCGATGATCTCGTCTTCCATTGATTGAATAGCCACCGCACTGATAGCCACAGTTGGCGCCATTGTCGAGCGTTCCAGGTACTGCTTCAGATCCGCAACGATGTCATCTGAAGAAAACCGCCCAAGGATTACCTTCTCGCCCCGCGCTAGACGGAATTCAAAGGTACTCTTATCTGCACTAAGGCCGGTGACTTGCCCCAATACGAGCGTCTCAATCTCGAATCTTTCGAGGCGTGCCTGTTCATGGATCTTACGGCGAACAGACTGCGAGTAAATCACAGCATTGGGAGTCCCGCTATCAAACTCAATGAACTCGTCACCTCGCAGGGTTCTCCCGAAACTGGAGAACTCACGCAACGCGTGCGGAGGGAAATTTCGAGGAATGCCAGACCCTTCTTGGATCGAGCGCAGAGCATCCTGAATTACCATTCTGGCTTCTTCAAAAATGCCTGCATCGTGATCGTCGAAGAGTGCATCTGAGTCGACAATGGTCCGCTCTAGAACGGGAATTACACTGCCACGCTGGATATCAGATAGGCGAAGCGAGAAAGATGAGGCGAAACCCCTGGGGACGCGCTGGCGCCTCGCATGGCGCTGTTTGTAGAGCCCTCGGGCGACGTCGACAACCAAGCGCTCATACCTAGCGAACTCTGCCAGGACTTCAACGGGCAGGCCCGCTTGCTCGTAACGCCCGCCTCGCAGGCGCCAAGATCCAAAAGTCCGACTGTCCGTGCCCATGCCCCCACCCTACTGAGCTAGCGCCAGAACCCCCCGGTGTGCACTCCAGCGCAGATCAATTTTGCTCTGTCGCAACACAAGAAGCAATCGAACAACGCCATCGCAATGGCAAGCTCGCGCTGCATCCTCTCGTGTCTGCGCAACGCCGTCACTACCTCGGGCAAGGGTGGACCAGCCAAGACGCTCCCTTGCGGCGCACGAACCAGGGGGCCAAACGCGGCAGACTCAGGCCGGCCAGCTTCGCCGGGACTCCGCCATGTCGTTTGCCAGAACCACTGGGACTCGCCACATCTACTGAGAACGGACAGCAACCTACACACAGCGAAGGCCGGACGCCGACTACCGTGAACACTTTTGCAAGCGTTGTGCTTGCAAAAGTTAGCGGGGGTGATGCAGCATGAAGGCATGGCATCGCTCAACGTCGGCAATCTTGGTGAGTACCTGCGCGAGCAGCGGCGCACGGCGCGGTTGTCGTTGCGGCAGCTCGCTGATGCCGCCGGGGTGTCCAATCCGTACCTCAGTCAGATCGAGCGGGGTCTGCGCAAGCCCAGCGCGGACATCCTCCAGCAGCTCGCCAAGGCGTTGCGGATCTCCGCGGAGACGCTGTACGTGCAGGCCGGGATGTTGGACGAGCGGGAGCGGCAGGAGCTGGAGACGCGTGCCGTCCTCCTTGCCGATCCGTCCATAAACGAGCGGCAGAAGCAGGTGCTGCTCCAGATCTACGAGTCCTTCCGCAAGGAGAACGGATTCGAGTCGACGGTCGAGGCGGCGTTGGGGGCGAAGCTCGGGGCCGATGCGGAGAGTGTTGCCGCCGCCCTTGTCGCCGAGGACGCCGAGGATGCCGAAGGCGTCGAGGATGCCCGAGACGTCGAGAACGCCGACGACGTCGAGAACGCCGAGAACGCCGTTGAGGAAGGCACCGCCGATGGTGGTGTCCGCAAGCCACCCACCCCCTGATCCGGAGGATCACTGTCATGGCCATCGCAGATGACCTGCGCAAGACGCTCACCGACCCGACCCCCCTCTACTTCGCCGCCGGCACCGCCGACCTCGCCGTCGAGCAGGCCAGGAAGGTGCCCGGGCTGATCGAGCAGCTGCGGTCCGAGGCTCCGGCCCGGATCGACGCCGTACGGAACACCGATCCCAAGGTTGTCCAGGACCGGGTCGCCGACCAGGCCAAGGAGGCCCAGGCCAGGGTCACCGAGGTGTTCGGGGCGTTCGACCCCGCCGATCTGAAGAAGCTCGGCGAGACCGCCCAGGACCTGGCGCTGCGCAGTGTGGGCGTGGCCGCCGAGTACGCGGTCCGGGCGCGTGAGACGTACGAGAAGGTCGCCGAGCGCGGCGAGCAGACCGTACGGGCATGGCGTGGTGAGGCCGCGGAGGAGATCACCGAGATCGCCGTCGCCGTCGAGCCCGAGACCGCCCCCAAGCCGGCCCCCGGTAAGCCCGGCCCCGCCAAGCCCGCCCCGGCCAAGGCCGCCGACGCGAAGGCCGCGCCCAAGGCCGAGGGGAAGAGCGAGAGCAAGGCCGCGCCCTCGAAGCCCGCCGCCAAGTCGGCCGCCGCCCGTAAGACCACCCCGCGCAGGACCACTCCCCGCAAGACCACCCCGCCGTCCGGTACGACCGGCCCGTCGGGTACGTCCGGCACTTCGGGGCCGTCCGACACGTCCGGCAAGTGACCCCGGCGCCATGCGTCGTCGTCGCCCTGGGGCGATAGCCGCAGTCACAGCCGTCGCGGTTACGGAGGGAGCGGGTCGGGCACCTCACCCGTGTCCGGCTCGTTCTCCCGGTACCTTGGCGTAACAGGGCGTCCCCGGCGCTTCACCACTCATCGGGTCATTAGGCGGTGCTCAGCGTGTTGATCTCAGGGTTCAACAACATTTTCGGCCTTCTCAGCCTCGCGATGCTCGTCTTCGCCGTCGTCGCGCTGATCTTCGCCGCGACGGCCCGCAAGGACGCCTACCCGGCGGCCGACAAGAAGACCAAGAGCTTCTGGCTGATCATCCTCGGTGTGGTGGTGGCCGTGGACTTCTTCCTGTCCAGCATCTTCTTCCTCCAGATCGCCGGGCTCGTCGCGACGATCGTCTTCATGGTCGACGTACGGCCCGCCCTCCGCCAGGTCTCCGGCGGCGGACGCCGCAGCGGCGGGTCGAGCAGTGACGGTCCTTACGGGCCCTACAACGGCGGTCGGTGACCCAGGCGGTCCGTATGTGACCCAGGCCAGGCGGTCCGTATGTGACCCAGGCAGGCCGTGTCCGTGACCCACACAAGGCCGTCGGTGACCCGTATGGCAGTAGCGGGCAACGCAGCAACGGGAAGAGACCGGCTCACTCCCGGCCCCGGGCCAGCAGCAGCACCGCCACGTCGTCCGTCAGCTCCCCGCCGTTCAGCTCCCGCGCCTCCGCCACCGCCGCCTCCAGCAGCTCGTCGCCCCGGAGCCCCGCCGCCAGCTGCCGGTTGATCATCCCGACCATGCCGTCCTGCCCCAGCCGCTGCTTCTCGCCGGGGCCCACACGCCCCTCGATCAGCCCGTCCGTGTACATCATCAGACTCCACGCCCCGCCCAGCTCGACCTGGAGCCGGGGCCAGCGGGCGCGCGGCAGCAGGCCCAGGGCCGGTCCGCCGTCCTCGTA
>NZ_WWJY01001172.1 GCF_009865405.1 Streptomyces sp. SID3212
GGAGCCCCGCCAGCACCAGTGGGACCAGCGTCGTCTTGCCGGTCCCGGGCGGGGCGCAGAGCACCGCGCAGCCGTGCCCGTCGCCCGCGCCGTCCCCGGCGCGCCCGTAGAGGGCCCGCTCCAGCGCGGGCAGGGCGGTGCGGACGGGCAGGGCGCGGAGAGCGTCGTGGCGGATCATGCGCCCAGTCTCGTACGACAGCGGGCCCGGCCGGTTTTTTCGTACGAGGCCGGCCGGTCCTCCCGTACGCCCGCCGGTCCTCCCGTACGCCCGCCGGCCCTCCCGTACGCCGGTCAGTCCTCCCGTACGCAGACGAAGATCGCCGTGCCCGGGATCAGCTTGCCGCGCAGCGGCGACCAGCCGCCCCAGACCTGGCTGTTCCAGGCCGGCCACTCCGGCTCCACGACGTCGACCAGCCGGAAGCCGCCCGCCACCACGTCCCGCACCCGGTCGCCGACCGTCCTGTGGTGCTCCACGTAGACCGCGCGCCCCTCCTCGTCCTGTTCCACGTACGGGGTGCGGTCGAAGTACGAGGACGCCACGGACAGGCCCTCGGGCCCCGGCTCGTCGGGGAACGCCCAGCGGACCGGGTGCGTCACCGAGAAGACCCAGCGCCCGCCGGGCCGCAGCACCCGCCGCACCTCACGGAAGACACCCACCGGGTCCGCGACGAAGGGGATCGCCCCGTAGGCGGAACAGGCCAGGTCGAAGGAGCCGTCCAGGAAGGGCAGCTGCCCGGCGTCGGCCTGCACCAGCGGGAAGCCGGTCGGGCGGTCCTGCGCGATCCGCAGGGCGTGCTGGAGCTGGCGGTGGGAGAGGTCGAGCGCCACCGGGCGGGCCCCCTGGGCCGCGAGCCAGCGCGAGCACTGCGCCGCGCCCGCCCCGATCTCCAGGACGTCGAGGCCGCGCAGCGACTCCTGGGGGCCCAGCAGCTCGGCCTCCACCTCGTCCAGGCCCTCGGGGCACCAGACGAAACGGTCGTCGCCGAGGAAGGTGCCGTGCTCGGTCTGGTACTCGTCCGCGTTCCTGTCCCACCAGCCGCGATTGGCCCGGCTGCTCTCCGCCGTGCCGCTCTCGCGCCGGGTGGCCTCGGGCTCGGTGTCGGATTCGGTGCCGGAGCCGGAGCCGGAGCCGGAGCCGGCGTCGGGTGCGGTGCCGGAGCCGGTGGTGGTGCCGGTCGTGGTGCCGCCGGCCGGACCGGCCGCTGATTCGGGTTCGTACTCTTGGATCATCGTGTCCGTCGTCGTAGGCTGCGAGGAGTCGTCGTGGGGCCGTGGTGGCCTCATCGAACGCTGGATGTGCCGGGTATGGGCCGTTCCGCCCCGGGTGTGCGCCTTCGCGCATTGACCGTGCTCGGCTGCCCCCGTATGCTAAAGGTTGCGCTGCGGGCTTGCGCGCCTCAGACGTAGCAGCCGCGCTCGCGTCAGTTGGTTGTCCCCTCGGTCGTCGAGGCGCTTATCCCGTGGTGTGGGATCGGCGCTTCCTTGGCTGTCCGGCTTCGGCAGACGCGATACGGGCTCCCGGCGTAGCAGTACCTACGACTCACTGTCCGCACCGGAGCCCTAACCCACATGACGAGCAGCACCGAGACCACCGCCACCACTCCGCAGGTTGCGGTCAATGACATCGGTAACGCCGAGGCCTTCCTCGCCGCGATCGACGAGACGATCAAGTACTTCAACGACGGCGACATCGTCGACGGCGTCATCGTGAAGGTCGACCGGGACGAGGTCCTGCTCGACATCGGTTACAAGACCGAAGGCGTCATCCCGTCCCGCGAGCTTTCGATCAAGCACGACGTCGACCCCAACGAGGTCGTCAAGGTCGGCGACGAGATCGAAGCCCTTGTTCTCCAGAAGGAGGACAAGGAAGGCCGCCTGATCCTCTCGAAGAAGCGCGCCCAGTACGAGCGCGCCTGGGGCACGATCGAGAAGATCAAGGAAGAGGACGGGATCGTCACCGGCACCGTCATCGAGGTGGTCAAGGGTGGTCTCATCCTCGACATCGGCCTCCGTGGCTTCCTGCCGGCTTCCCTCGTCGAGATGCGCCGCGTCCGCGACCTCCAGCCCTACGTGGGCAAGGAGCTCGAAGCCAAGATCATCGAGCTGGACAAGAACCGCAACAACGTGGTCCTGTCCCGCCGTGCCTGGCTGGAGCAGACGCAGAGCGAGGTCCGCCAGACGTTCCTCACGACCCTCCAGAAGGGCCAGGTCCGCTCCGGCGTCGTCTCCTCGATCGTCAACTTCGGTGCGTTCGTGGACCTCGGCGGCGTCGACGGTCTCGTGCACGTCTCCGAGCTGTCCTGGAAGCACATCGACCACCCCTCCGAGGTGGTCGAGGTCGGCCAGGAGGTCACCGTCGAGGTGCTCGACGTGGACATGGACCGCGAGCGTGTCTCCCTGTCGCTCAAGGCGACGCAGGAAGACCCGTGGCAGCAGTTCGCCCGGACGCACCAGATCGGCCAGGTCGTCCCCGGCAAGGTCACCAAGCTCGTCCCGTTCGGCGCGTTCGTCCGTGTCGACGAGGGCATCGAGGGTCTGGTCCACATCTCCGAGCTGGCCGAGCGCCACGTGGAGATCCCGGAGCAGGTCGTCCAGGTCAACGACGAGATCTTCGTCAAGGTCATCGACATCGACCTGGAGCGCCGCCGCATCAGCCTCTCGCTGAAGCAGGCCAACGAGTCCTTCGGCAGCGACCCGGCCTCGGTCGAGTTCGACCCGACGCTCTACGGCATGGCCGCGTCCTACGACGACCAGGGGAACTACATCTACCCCGAGGGCTTCGACCCCGAGACGAACGACTGGCTCGAGGGCTTCGAGACCCAGCGTGAGGCGTGGGAAGGCCAGTACGCCGAGGCGCAGCTCCGCTTCGAGCAGCACCAGGCGCAGGTCATCAAGTCCCGCGAGGCCGACGAGGCCGCTGCCGCCGAGGGTGCTGCCGCGCCCGCCGGCGGGGGCAGCGCTCCGGCCGCCTCGGGTGGCGGCGGTGGCGGCGGTTCGTACTCCTCGGAGTCGGACGACAACTCCGGCGCCCTGGCGTCGGACGAGGCGCTTGCCGCGCTCCGCGAGAAGCTGGCCGGCGGCCAGAGCTGACGCTCCGGTCGGCAGGTGGCTGAACAGCCGGACGGAAGGCCCGTTCCCCTTCGGGGGAGCGGGCCTTCCGCGTGTGCGGGAGAGCCTTGAAGGCGTCAGGGGGTGACGGCGATGTTCGTCAGGCCGTTGCCGCCGGTCACGGTGTTGGAGCTGTAGACCGTCGTTTTGCAGGACGCGCTGTTGTTGGTGACGTTGACGGCGATCCGGCCCGTGCCGGTCGCACCGGTCAGGTCCGACCGGTTGGAGCGGAAGACCGTGCCGCAGCCCCAGCCGGTCTGCTGGGTGTGGGTCTCGTAGCCGTTGTTCCGGGTGTTGCGGCCGGTGTTGCCCTCGACCAGCGTGTTGTTGCCCTTCACGTCGACCCAGGAATCGTCGAAGTTGGCGTTGGTGAGGCCGTTGCCGTCGAAGGTGTTGCCGATGATGCGGGCGCCGGTGGTGCCTTCCTTGATGTCGATGTTCTCGCCGCCGACGTCGGGCCCGATGGTGTTGTTGAGGATCTGCGCGTTGTCGCTGCGGTCGCTCAGGTCGCCCGCCGAGCCGACGTACACACCCTCGCCCATGCCCCGGCCGTCGTTGCCGGTGTCGTAGATCCGTGAGTTCCTGAGGATGCCGTTGCTGCTGGACGTCCGGAAGTGGACGCCCTCCATGGTGAGGTTGTGCACGGTCACGGAGTCGATCACGACGCCGTTCGCCGCGTCCGTGACGATGCCCTTCTGCGCGTTGGTGACCGTGACGCCCTGGACGGTCCAGTACGCGGCTCCGTTGAGGTGCAGGGCGTAGCCGCCGCCCGTGGTGGTGGTGAGGACGGCGGCGGGCGAGCCGACGAGGGTGATCCTGGCCCCGGCGGTACCGGCCACCGTCGCCTTGAAGTTGCCCTTGTACGTGCCGTCGGCGAGCTTGATCGTGTCGCCGGGCGCCACGGTGGTCAGGGCCGTCTTGAGCTGGGCGGCGGTGCTCACCTGGATGACGGTGGCCGAAGCCGCCGCGCCGGCGGGCGTGGCGAGCAGGGCCGTACCGCCGGTGGCGAGGAGGGGGGCCAGCAGGGCGGGGAGGAGCGTTCGGGCGCGCATGGGGGTGCCTTCCCGGTCAGGGGGCCGGATCGGTTCCGGCCGCCTTGAGCATGCCAAGGTCTGGACCAATGGCCAAGAGGGAGCGGGGGATCGGCCGTCGCGCCCGGCGGTGTGGTGAGCGGAGGGCAACGTGTGGGATACACGAACATCCGACGGGCCGTAACACGCCATTGCCAAGATCCCCGCACACCTGACCGGAAGGGGTAACTGGCCATGCGTCACACGCCGAACACCACCACGGGCACCAGTACGTCGGGCAACAGCGCCACACACAACGGCACTTCGGGTACGAACACCTCCGGCACGAGCCGCCGGAATTTCCTGCGCCAGGTCGGCGTCACCGGGGGAGCCGGGGCGATGCTCGCCACCATGGGGGCCCTGGGTCTCGCCCCCACCGCCGAGGGCGCGAGCCGCGAGCCCGTCTTCCGCGCGCCCAGAACGGGCGACTTCACCCTCAAGGGCCGGGCGGCCGCCAAGGTGGTGATCGTCGGCGGCGGGATCGCCGGCCTCACCACGGCGTACGAACTGGGCAAGGCCGGCTACGACTGTACGGTCCTGGAGGCCAGGGACCGTACGGGAGGCCGCAACTTCACCGTACGCGGCGGGGATTCGACCACGGACCTCCTCGGCCACCGCCAGACGGCGCGCTTCTCGGACGGCCAGTACATGAACGCGGGTCCCGCCCGGATCCCGCAGTGGATGGTCACCATGGACTACTGCCGTGAACTGGGCGTCCCCGTCGAGGTGTTCACCAACTCCAACGCCAGCGCCTACATCTACAACGAGAAGGCCGGCATGACGGCCCCGGTGCGCTACCGCACCGCCAAGGCCGACACGTACGGCTACGTCTCCGAGTTGCTCGCCAAGGCCACCGGACGAGGCGCGCTGGACGCCGAGTTGACCGCCGACGACCAGCAGCGGCTCCTCGAATTCCTCAAGAGCTTCGGCGACATCGGCAGCCAACTCACCTACACAGGAAGCGAACACCGCGGCTTCAGCGTCGACCCGGCCGCCGCCGGCACCCCCGGGGTGGAGCTGGGCTCGGTGCCCACCGTGTCCGAGGTGCTCTCCAGCGGAGTGGGCCGCTACTTCTCCTTCGAGTTCGGGTACGACCAGGCGATGCTGATGTTCCAGCCGGTCGGCGGCATGGACCGGATACCGGCGGCGCTCACCCGGGCGATCGGCCACGGCAGGATCCGTACCGGCGCCGTCGTCCGGAAGATCACCGACAAGGCGCACGGCGTGAGCGTCACCTACACGCAGAACGGCCGGACCCGCGCGATCGACGCCGACTACTGCGTCGCCGCCCTGCCGCCCCACCTCCTCGCGAAGACCTCCCACAACCTGGGCAGCGCCGTGCAGACCGCGCTGGAGGCCGTACGGCCGTCGTCCGCCGGCAAGATCGCGCTGGAGTACCGCAGCCGCTGGTGGGAGAGCGACCACCGGATCTACGGCGGGATCACCGAGACGGACATGGACCTCAGCCACATCTGGTACCCGTCGTACGGCTTCCACGGGGCGCGCGGCACCGTCATCGGGTACTACAACACGGGCACCAACGCCGACACGTACGGGAACCTGACCCCCGCCGAGCGGGAGAAGCGGGCCGTCGCCCAGGGCGAGAAGATCCACGGCGCGAAGTACCGCACCGAGCTGGCGTCCTCCTTCTCCCACCACTGGCGGCAGACCCCGCACCTGGAGGGCGCCTGGCACAGCATGTCCGGCGGCCCCGACGCGCCGGTCTTCGCACCGCTCAACCGCGCCGCGGGCCGCGTCTACTTCGCCGGTGACTACCTCTCGTACGCGGACGCCTGGCAGCACGGCGCCTTCACCTCCGCCAGGAAGGTGGTGAGCACGCTCCACGCGCGCGTCCTCGCCTGACGTCGCTTGACGTCGCCCGACGTTCCGACGTTGGTAACGGATCTTCGTGCGGCACGGGGAATGCCCGTGCCGCACGGCGCGTTCTTCCTACGAACACGAGGAGGAGCGGTAATCGTGCTTGATCCGCAGGGTTTGTACGAATGGGAGCCCAAGGGCCTCGCCGTCGTCGACATGGCGCTGGCACAGGAGTCGGCGGGCCTTGTCATGCTCTACCACTTCGACGGCTACATCGACGCGGGGGAGACCGGCGACCAGATCGTCGAGAACCTGCTGGAGTCGCTGCCCCACCAGGTGGTGGCCCGCTTCGACCACGACCGGCTCGTGGACTACCGGGCGCGCCGGCCGTTGCTGACCTTCAAGAAGGACCGCTGGGCCGGTTACGAGACCCCGACGCTCGACGTGCGCCTGGTCCAGGACGCCACGGGAGCGCCGTTCCTGCTGCTGTCGGGCCCTGAGCCGGACGTGGAGTGGGAGCGGTTCGCGGCGGCCGTCCGCCAGATCGTGGAGCGCCTGGGAGTACGGCTCTCGGTGAACTTCCACGGCATTCCGATGGGCGTCCCGCACACCAGGCCGGTCGGCATCACGCCGCACGGCAACCGCACGGACCTGATGCCGGGCCACCGCAGCCCCTTCGACGAGGCGCAGGTGCCGGGCAGCGCGGAGTCGCTGCTCGAATACCGCCTGATGCAGTCGGAGCACGACGTCCTCGGGGTGGCCGCGCACGTCCCGCACTACGTGGCGCGGTCCTCGTACCCGGACGCGGCGCTGACCGCGCTGGAGGCGATCACGGCCGCGACGGGACTGGTCCTGCCGAGCATCGCGCACTCCCTGCGCACCGAGGCACAGCGCACGCAGACCGAGATCGAACGCCAGCTCAGCGAGGGTGACGAGGACCTGGTGACCATGGTCCAGGGGCTTGAGCACCAGTACGACGCGGTCGCGGGCGCCGAGAGCCGGGGGAACCTGGTCGCGGAGCCGGCGGAGCTGCCGTCGGCCGACGAGATCGGCCGTGAGTTCGAGAAGTTCCTCGCCGAACGGGAGGGCGACGGAGGAGCCTGAGGCCGCCAGGCCCCAGCGGCGCCCCGAGCGGCGCCGAAGATCTTCCCGCGATTCTTCCCGCGATGACCGCGGTGCCCGGACAACTGTCCGGACGCCGCGGTCTTCGCTGTTCCGGGGCGCCATGGGCCGGCCCGGCGCCGTGACAATGGCTTGTTAAATGTCCGGACCAGTCGTGCCCGCCTGTTGGTGTATGCGCGTAATCATCCGATTGACGTAGTGATCACGCACTCTTAGCGTGTCCGCGTCACGGGTGGGCGACCGGCTCCCCGACCGGCCCGGGGGGTATCTTGCGAAGATCACAGCGAACGACGACGGCAGCCGTCGTCGCCGGCGCCGCGGCCCTGGCCCTGGCGGCCACCGGGATCGGCGCAGGACCGTCCGCCGCACAGCCCGGGGGTACGGACGGCCCCGCCACGGCCACCACGCGGCCGGCCGCCCCCGGGGACGGCGCCGGGATCACCCTGATCACCGGCGACCACGTCGTCCTGGACGGCCGGGGCAAGGTCGCCCGGCTGCTGCCCGCCGAGGGCCGCGAGGCCGTCCCGGTCCAGATCAGCGAGATCCAGGGACACACCTACGTCCTGCCCTCCGACACGGCGGGCCTGATCGCCACCGGCAAGCTGGACCGCCGCCTCTTCGACGTGACCGAGCTGAGCCGCCCCGAGTACCGCCGACTCGTCGGCGACGGCGTCCCGTTGCTCGTCACCTACACCGGCTCCGGACCGCGCTCCGCCGCGCGCGGCGACCTGCGCGCGGACACCGGCGCGACCGTTCGGGCCGAGATCGACACCGTCGCGGGCGAGGCCCTGACCGTCCCGGCACCCGGCGCGGGCGCCGCGTGGGCCGCCCTGACCAGCCGCTCCGCCCAGGGCCACCGCCTCGCCGCCGGAATCCGGTCCGTCCGGCTCGACGGCCTGGTCACGGCCTCGCTGGACAGGAGCGTGCCGCAGATCGGCGCCCCGGACGCCTGGCACGCCGGATACGACGGCACGGGCGTGAAGGTCGCCGTCCTCGACACCGGGATCGACACCCGCCACGCGGACCTGGCGCCCCAGGTGGTCGCCGAGAAGAACTTCACCGACGCGCCCGACGTCTCCGACCACTACGGGCACGGTACGCACGTCGCCTCCACCATCGCGGGCACCGGCGCCGCCTCCCAGGGCAGGTACAAGGGCGTCGCGCCAGGCGCCCGGCTGATCAACGGCAAGGTGCTCGACGACCGGGGCGCGGGCACCGAGTCCTCGATCATCGCCGGCATGGAATGGGCCGTCGACCAGGGCGCCACGATCGTCAACCTCTCCCTCGGCGGCGGTGACACCCTCGGCGTCGACCCGGTCGAGGAGACCGTCGACCGGCTGTCCGACCGCGCGCTGTTCGTGATCGCGGCGGGCAACGAGGGCCCCGGCCCCTCCACCCTCGGCACCCCCGGGACCGCCGACCGCGCCCTCACCGTCGGCGCCGTCGACCAGCAGGACACCCTCGCGAACTTCTCCTCGCGCGGGCCGCGTATCGGGGACAGCGCCCTCAAGCCCGACCTGACCGCGCCCGGCGTCGACATCACGGCCGCGGCAGCCGAGGGCAGCCGCATCGACACCGCCCCGGGCACCCCCCACCCCGCGCCCGGCTACCTCACGATGTCGGGCACCTCCATGGCGACCCCGCACGTGTCCGGCGCCGCCGCGCTGCTCTCCCAGCAGCACCCCGACTGGAGCGGTACGCGGATCAAGGACACGCTCGTCGGGTCCGCCAGGCCGGGCCCGTACAGCGCCGTCGAGCAGGGCGCCGGCCGGGTCGACCTGACCCGGGCCGTCGTCCAGGACGTCGTCGCCGAGCCCGCCTCGCTGAGCTTCGGGGCCCCGCTCTGGCCGCACGCCGACGACCGGCCGGTGACCAAGACGCTCACCTACCGCAACAGCGGTACGGAAGCCGTCACCCTCGACCTGACCGCGACCGCCACGGGCCCCGCCCGCACCCCCGCCCCCGACGGCTTCTTCACCCTCGGCGCCCGGCAGATCACCGTACCGGCGGGCGGCACCGCGTCCGTCGACGTCACGGCCGATCCCCGGCTCGGCGGCGAGACCCTCGGCGTGTACAGCCTCGCCGTCACCGCGAGCGCCGGAAAGCGGTCCGTGCGGACGGCGGGCGCGCTCAACCTGGAGGGGGAGATGTACGAGCTGACCCTCAAAGCCACCGCGCGGGACGGCTCCGCCCCCGGCGACGGCGACTGGTCCGGTTACGTCTACGACCTCGACCACGACACCATGACCGCGGTCTCCGGCGACCACGGAACGGCCCGGCTGCGGCTGCCCAGGGGCACGTACACGATCATCGGCGAGGTACCGCTGCTGAGCCCCGAACTCGTCTACATCGGCGACGACTTCGTCTCCGCGCCGAGGCTGCTGCTCGACAAGGACACCACGCTGGCCGTCGACGCGCGGCGGACGAAGCTGATCGACCTCGCGGCGCCGGATCCCGACGCCTCGTACAGCTCCGGCTTCGTGACCCTCACCCCGGACGGCGCGCCGGGCCCGATCGCCCTCTACATCGGCAACCTGTCCGAGGGCTTCCGTACCCAACAGGTCGGCCCGCGGCCCGCGCCCGGGACCGTCTCCTCCCACATCGTCGCCACCTTCGTCACGGACACGGCGACGTTCCTGCTCGCGGACAAACGGGACGACGGCTTCTACACCGGGCGCAGGGTGCACCCGACGTGGGACCGGCTCGCCAAGATCACCTCGCGGCAGGGGGCTTCGGTCACCGGCCGGACCGGCGTCATCCTCTCGACCCCCGACAACGGGTTGTACGGATCCACGTACACGGGCGCCCCGGAGACGGTCACCACGTACCTCCAGACCGGCCGCACCTGGCAGCGGACCTTCCAGCAGCTGCGGGGCGGGAGGACGGTCGAGGTGGAGTACCCGCTGCCGGCCCGGACGTACCGGGGCGGGAAGGAGTACGCCGAGACCTTCAACACCGGGGTCTTCGGCCCGGCGCTCGCGGGTCGCGGCTCCGGCACCGGCCGTGGATCCGGCTCCGGCTCCGGCACGGTTAACGGCCCCGGATCCGGCCTGGTCAGGGACGGTGACCGGTTGACCGGCTCGATCCGCCCCTTCACGGACGGCGCGGGACACGACGGCGAGAGCCTGTACGACACGGCGTCCGCGTCCACCACGCTGTACCGCGACGGCGAGCCGTACGCCACGGTCCAGGACCCGCTGGACACGGCGGGCTTCGACCTCCCGAAGGAGAGGGCGCGCTACCGGCTCGTCACGACCGTCGGCCGGGTCAAGTCCGGTGTGGCGACGGTGGGTACGGAGGTGTCGTGGTCGGCCGAGTTCACCTCGGGCCGCACGGCGAAGCCCACCAGCATCCCGTCGAGCGTGGTGCGCTACACGCCGCGACTCGCCCTCGACGGAACCGCCCCGGCGGGCGCGCGGCTGCGGGTGCCGGTCACTGTGCAGGGCTCGGCCGCCGGTCACGGCCTCGCCTCCCTCGCGGTGTACGGCTCGTACGACCGGGGCGCGACCTGGTCGCCGCTGACCGTGCGGGACGGCGCGGTGACCGTGGTGAACCCGGCGGCAGGCGGTTCGGTCTCCTTCAAGGCCGAGATCAAGGACCGCGACAAGGGGGTCTTCACCCAGACCCTCCTCGACGCCTACCGGACGCGGTAGGCCCGCTCGCGCGGTGTGAGGGCACCGCGCGCAGACGGCCACGGGCCGCCCGTCCGCCGGGCGGCCCGTGGTCGTCCCCCCGTGGCCCGTGGTCGTCCGCCCGCAGGCCGT